>DASPUC010000023.1 GCA_035623075.1 Nitrospiraceae bacterium
AAGTATTATCCGCAAAGCCAGGCTCTGTGAATCTGCGATATACGGACGGTGACCCCGAAGCTCTGTATCTGGCAATACAGCTAGAACATATCTTGGTAAAATCACATTGGAAAATCGGCGTGGGGGCCGTCAAGCCTGCTAACGGAATTGTATTTGGAATTAATCTTCCTGAGGCAGATAATCCAGACCGACAGACTCTCGGAGAAGCACTATTAGCTGCAAAAATATCCTTCGGTTCGCAGCCGATGTTACCTATTGCTATAGGGTTTGGGATGTCCAACATTCCTGACGCCCCAATACTGATGATCGGCTCAAGGGCGCCTGTACTGCCATAACTTCCCACGAAAATAAGCAATAAAAGAGTAGCCCAGAATAGTCGATTCCGTTTATGGGTGTCAAGTGCGTTATAATCGCCATAATTTTGATGGCTTCTAGGCTGGAGATGAGGCCTCAACCGGCCCACTGACTCTGTCGGCAAGTGGCCCTAGAGCGTGTGTTCGAGTTGCTGGACCATGCCTCGAATCGTATCGAACCCTGATTGCCAGAAAGCCTCCGAAGTCATGTCGACTCCCACCTTGGCCAGGATAGTTTGCGGGGGTTCTGACCCACCGGTACTGAGGAGATCCAAATACTTGGGCACAAAGGACGCACCTTCCTCCTGATACATCCGATACAAGGCCAGGACGAGGAGATTCCCAAAACTGTACGCGTAGCAATAGAACGGGCTGGCGAATATGTGGGGGATGCTGAGCCATTCCCATCGAAACTCGTCGGGAACTTTGACGGCTTTCCCAAACTGTTGTCGCAGATCGGTCAAATAGGTCTGGGCCAAGTCCGTCACGGTCGAGCCTTGTGCAACCATCTCGTGCGCTCGATTCTCAAAGAGGACAAAATACGCTTGCCGGAGGACTGTCGCATAGATGTCATCCAATTGGTTTAGAAGGAGTCCCTGTCGCACGTTTGTGTTTGTTTCCTGTTGCATCAGCGAATCGGAGAGAATCCGCTCGCCAAAGACAGAGGCTGTTTCCGCCAAAGGCAGCGTAGAGTGGAACGTAAATACGGAATGGCGCTCCGCCAGCATGCCGTGCACAGCGTGACCAAGTTCATGGGCCATGGTTGCAATGTCACGGGCCTCACCAGTGAAATTCAAGAGGACGTAAGGAGTAAGAGCAGGCACGACGCTGTAGCAATAGGCTCCGCCAATCTTGCCTGATCTGGTCGGGGCGTCGAGATGTTGCTCATCAATGACACGGCGAGCGAGATCCGCGAACTTCGGCGAAAAGCCTCGATAGGCTTCGAGCACCATTCGGACGGCATCTTCGTAGCGATAGGTCTTTTGTTCTGTTCGATGAGGAGCATAGATGTGATACCGACTCATTGGCCGGATCTTGCAAAGGCGACCCTTGATGCGGAAGTATTCCTGAAAGATCTCACCGTTGCGGCGGCAGACGGCGAGCAGCGAATCCACGGCCTTGTCAGGGATATCATTGCCGAGATTGCGCGTGGCAATCGGTGTGGAGAATCGTCGAAGCTGGAGATTCTCCGACTTCCAGTCGTGTACAAGAGTTTTGTAAATCTCCCCCAGCAAATCATGCTGTCCAGCGAATACACGATAGAGCTCCCGATAGGCGGATTCGCGCAGGCGGGCGCTCGGATGGCGCAGATAGGCCGTTAGTTCCTCGCGCGTCAGCGCGAGCCGTTTGCCCTTCACTGTGAGGGTAAACGTCAAGCTGTTGGTCACGATGTCATACAGTTGATTGAGTGCACTACGGCCGGTGATGTTCTTGATATGAATGATCTTTTCTTCTGGTTCGCTCAGAGTGTGGGGCTGGTATCGGCGGATCGTTTCCAGGTGGTATCGGAGAGATCCCGTTCCTGCCATGAGCCGCCGTGCGTTATCCTGATCGACCCCTTGCCACCAGAGATCGAAGAACAAGAGACGATTACTAATGGCGGTCAGCCGTTCTTCCACTTTCGTTTTGAAGGAGCGGGCTTCGAGATTCTTGGTGTTCTCCGAGAACCAGAGATACGCATACGCTCCAAGGCGTGATGATGAATGTGCAATCTCCTGGCTGAGGTCGAGCAGCTGACGAAAATCTTCACGGGCCATCGTCGGGGCAAGTTTAGGACGCCAAGCCTCGAACCGTGAAACCTGGGCTTCAAGATCCGCGAGGTATGCGTCAAATTGACCAACAGGGTCTTTGACGAGATCTGCGAGGTTCCATCGGTCTGAACATGTCTGACCGGCCGCTTTGGATGACGTTCGACGCATGTGCTGGCGGCGAGACGAAGCAAGGGTCATGATGGTCATCTCCGTGAGGTGCTAATCCATTCTCTGTCATCATATCATTCCTGTTGGGTTGTACGAGCACAATTTCTCCGGCTGGTCGTGAGGGGAACTTCATCAAGGGTCTCGCAACAGGTATGATATCGAAGACGTTCGGACAAAATATGACTGGCCAGGAGCTCAATCGTGCAATTCAATATGTCACGGCGAGTACATCGTACAGTCGGGAGATTGTGGCAGAGATCCTGCGTACTGGGCTGGGCGAACTGACAGCGCTGGCAACTCAGAGCGCTCAGCGCTTTGAGCGCGAGCCCTTGCTGGAGTATGTGTCGCAGTGGACGATCAAACGCACCGGCCATCCAGAGCCGCTGGTTCGGGAAATCTTAGGCTGTGCCGGACGCTGGCTGGACGAGGTGTATGAAGAAATCTCGAAGCATCAGCCGGAATTGCTTCATGAGCCGTCGAAGGATGATGAAGGGGCCGAACCGGTGTGATCTATGGCAAGATGGCGACCACGGCGGACGGTGCGTGTAGTCTCTCGTTTCCACGAGTCGCAAGAAGGTCTTCGCGCATCGCTGCGGTCCGAAGAGCCGCAGCGGCTTTCCCGGCACGTCGAAGACAGCTATACCGCCCTTCGTCGACACTGTGTCGATCATTCCAGCCTTCTTTGTCTGGGGCGCCTCCTCAACCGATTAACCCATCACGATCCCGGTGTCCAAGAATCCGCATTAGCCGAACTCGAACTCGCCATACAACTGATTCGTGTGGGGACCAGGGTCAGGTTCCTGCCAGAATCCCAGGCGAGGACCGCCGATCTCGAATGTCATCTCGGCAGAGACTGCTTCTTTGTGGAAGTCACAGCCATGGTCGGCTCGGCAGAACGGCGACGGCTTCCCCTCCGTGGTCTGATGGATGAGGCGGAACAGGGGAAGGAGGAGGACCGCGGCGTGATTCTCGTCCATCGGATTCTCGCCAGGATTTCGCAGAAGGCCAAACAGTTCGCGGATTATTGCTACCCGGTGATTCTCAGCATCTCGATTCCGCGAGCAGATTTGAAAGGATTACGCCAGAGCAGGCGGGAGGAGATCAGGTTGGATCTCAAGAATCTTTCAGGGGCAGTTACGCTGCTGTTGCAGACGGTGCCGCATCTGAGCGCCGTGTTGATCGCCTTATGGGATGTCATGCCGCTGCCGGCACAGGCTGCAACCAGATTGGCCAATGTGGAGTTCGTAGAGCGGACGAAGTACCAGAAAGGATATCCACGAGTCCGCTTGCTGATTGAAAATCCCGGTGCCATGGCAGCGCTGACTGAACAACAGAGCGAAGCGTTCCGACAGCTTTTGTAATGCAATTCTCCGAACACAGACGTCCTCGTGAGGGAAACTGGAGAGGATGGTGTTTGACTAGGTCCGCAGGGAGCTGGCGAGTGCTTCGAGGTTCTTCGTCACCATGGCATCGCCGTTGTTGGTAGAGACGTTGATGCCGCTTGTGCACACCGCACGACATTCATCGATGCGTCCGAGTTTGTGAAGCGATTGGGCCAGTGCAAAATAGGCGGCAGAATAGCTGGGCTTGACCGTGACACATTGTTGGAGGGCCTTGGCGGCTTCGTCAAAATTCCCATCCTCCATATAGGCTTTCCCCAATCCGAACCAGGCCACATCGTCATTCGGATCGATTGCGAGAACTTTCTTTAATGGCTCGATTCGTGGATTGGGCATCGTTCCCCCTGGTGAACTCTGATCGACGGTACCACGCATCTCCGCTGATTGTCTATGCCGCTCATCGCGTGCTACGATTTCTTTTCGTTCCGGAGGACTGTTCTATGGGCAAGACTGGACTCGTTTACGATCCGCGCTACCTCGAGCACGATATGGGGATGGGACATCCTGAATCCCCAAATCGTCTTCGCTCGATCATGCAGCGGCTGGAGCAAAGCGGAACGCTCCAGCGGCTCATTCGGATTGAAGCTCGAAGAGCTGAAGACGAATGGATAACACAAATACATCAGCCGGGATACGTCGCGGCGCTGGCGAAACATGCACCGACACAAGGTCGCATCTCGCTCGATCCCGATACGTCCATGTCGCCGGGATCGTTGACCGCTGCTTATCTCGCAGCAGGTGGGACACTCGCCGCTGTCGATGCAATCATGAGTCGCCAGGTCGAGCATGTGTTCTGTGCGGTGCGTCCGCCCGGACATCACGCCGAAGCAGGTCGTGCGATGGGATTTTGCCTCTTCAACAATGTCGCGATCGCAGCCCGTTACGCGCAGAAGCGATACGCACTTCAAAGGGTTCTCATCGTTGATTGGGATGTGCATCACGGGAACGGCACGCAACATAGTTTTGAAGACGATCCCTCGATCCTGTTTTTTAGCACTCACCAATACCCCCACTATCCTGGGACGGGGCGTGGGACGGAGCGGGGCACCAGTGCTGGAGAGCAATTCACGATCAACGTGCCGATGGAGGCAGGTGAGGGAGATGAAGACTACCAGGCCGTTTTTAACAAAACGCTTGTTCCGGCAGCGGATAATTTCAAGCCGGACTTCGTGATGATTTCAGCCGGCTTTGATGCGCATAGAGACGATCCGCTTGCAAGTATGGGGTTGACGGAGGCCGGTTATGCAGATCTGACTGCGATCGTCGCCGGAATCGCCAAGCGATATGCTCACGGGAGAATTCTCTCGACGCTTGAGGGGGGATATAACCTGACGGCGCTGGCTGCCTCTGTCGACGCCCATCTCACAGCACTGTTGAACGCATGACCCGTGGACTCACAATCGGTCTTGGTGCGGCGCTTGCCGTCGGAGCGGTGTATGTCTATTACACCGAAATCAAGCCGGTTGTGATCTTCGGCTTGCGATCCGACTACGCCCATGCCATTCCTTTTCAAAAAATTCCTGCCGGACTCGACAGTCTCAAGGCCGAGTCCTGCGGCACCTGCCACCGCGAGATTTACGATGAGTGGAAGACGAGCATCCATGCGCACGCCTTCGCGGATCCGTTCTTTCAAGCATATTGGAAAAAAGACAAGAACATCTGGGTCTGTTTGAACTGCCATACACCGCTCGAGAACCAGCAGCCGACGCTCATCAAGGACATTCCTCGGGGGCGCGTCGAGAAGGCGATCGAGGAACCGAATCCCCGCTATGATCCGGAATACCAAAAGGAAGCCATCACCTGTGCCGCCTGCCATGTGCGTGACGGGATCATTTATGGGCCGTTCGAGGATTCAGCAGCCCCTCATCCGACAAAATTTGATCCCAACTTTCGTACGACGCAGATCTGCTATCGTTGTCACAACGTCGTATCCGGCCCGGCCCAGTTCTATAATGTGGCCCCCTGCGGCACCTATGCTGAATATGAAGGCAAGTTCTTCATGCGGGAGCGGGGTTTCATCTGCCAGAGCTGTCACATGCCGGAGATCGATCGACCGGTTGCTACAGATGGCCCGATTCGGCGTGGACGCCAGCATCTCTGGCGCGGAGGGCACGATCCGGACATGATCAAACGGGCCGTGGCGGTGCAGGTCAAGGCCGACCCACCGGATCCGAAGCCGGGCGAACAGGTGACCTTTACCCTGACGTTGATCAACGCCGGTGCCGGCCACAAGATTCCGACGGGGGACCCCGACAGGCATTTTACGATCGAGTTTCTGATCGAGGATCGCACGAAACAGGTGGTTCACCAGGAAAAGTCGACAATCGGACGATGGATTATGTGGCAACCGGTCGTTGCAGAGTTGTACGATAACCGGCTGCTGCCACTGGCCAGCCGCGAATACCGATTTGCCTATCGAATGCCGGCTGAATCTGAGGGCTTGGCCCTGAAGGCCCGCGTGCAGTACCATATCCTCACCGATGGGCAGCACGAGATGCTCCGTACGAAGTACGGATTGGCGGCCAATGATCCGTATCGATTCGAGATTTATGTCCGAGAGTTTCCGCTGGCCACGGATCTGGCGGACGTATTGAGCCGGGAGAGCAATCGACTGGCGACCGCCCTTGCTCAGCCGGAATCGGTGAGCTGTCGCGTGAAAGCTGATAGCTGATCAACAAAAGCTGATCGCAAGAAGGGGAGTACCATGACGCATCCGTTCTTGATCGATACTGAGACGCTCCAGAAAGGCTTGGGACAGCCGGGCCTCGTTGTCATCGACGTCCGCGGACGTGCGGCCTATGAATTCGGCGGTCACATTCCCGGTGCGATCAATTCCACCTGGCACGAGTACAGCGATCCCACTGCCGTCGCGAAGGGTGTGCTCGATCCCGATCTCGATCGCATGCGGCAGAAAATTCGTGCTCTGGGAATTAATGACGACAGTGAGATCGTGATTTACTCCAATCCCTTCGACAATTGGGGCGACGAAGGTCGCATGTTCTGGATGTTGGAGTATTTGGGACATCAGCACCTACGGATTCTCGACGGGGGATGGGTTAAGTGGGTGGAAGAGAGGCGCCCGTTTGAACATGGGCCTGTACGACCGAAACCGGGAAACTTTACGGTCAGGGTGAAGGCCGAAGTAATGGCCAACAAGGAAGAGGTGAAGCAGCTCGTTAAGCAGCCGAGGCCGGACACGGTGATCATCGATGCCCGTAGCCTCGAAGAATATCTTGGCAAGGAAATCTCGGGGATTCCACGTCCCGGGCATATCCCTTCGGCCATGCATATCGGATGGAACGGATTTTTGCAGCCTAACGCGACCGTCAAGGATGTCGAGGCGATCAAGGCCAGTCTGGACGAGAAAGGTCTTCACCCAGATCAAGCCGTGGTGTGCTATTGCACTGGCGGAGTTCGCTCGGCCTGGCTCTATTTTGTGCTAAAGCTTGCCGGTTATCGGAAGGTACGTAACTATCCCGGCTCGTGGTGGGAATGGAGCCGGGACTTTGCCTGTCCGGTGGAAAAGGATTTTAAAGGCTTGCAGAAGGTACTGGGTCTTGTCGATGAGGCAGCCCGGCCTTCTTGACAGGCAAAAAATGCCTGTGTAAGGTGAATCAAGTTCTCGGGACTTTTCGTTATCATCGTCCATTTCACCCTGCCAATCTCAACCACGGAGGAGGGACTCATGAGAATTCAACGCGGAGCACTTGTTGTCGCGGCGGTCGCAGCACTGGTCGGCGTACCGCTACTCGGTGGGCTGGCCTTGGCCGACAATAAGCATGTGAGCGAAGCGCTCGAACATGCGAAGGAAGCCGTGTCTCATGGGAAACAAGGCCATGCCGATGCCCTCGTAAAACATGCGGAGGGGGCGCTTAAGCATGCAGAGGCGGCCCAGAAGGATGTGAAGAATCCGCACTTGGACGAAGGTGTCAAAGAACTCCAGGCAGCCGTCGAGCATGGGAAGGCCGGTCATGCGGATGTGGCGACCAAACATGCTGAGGGAGCCGTCACGCATCTGTCCGAAGTGAAGTAACTAATCAGACCAGAAGCGAGTTCAACGGGCAGGGGAGTTCCCCCTGCCCGTTGTTGTCTGAAGAGGTTCCAAACGTGCGAGTCGGGTACTATCAAAATAATCCGCGGTTCGGGGAAGTCGCCCAGAACCTCGATCAGATCGAGGCGAAGCTCGAACAGGCTGAAGCAGACCTGCTCGTCCTGCCCGAGTTCTGTGTGTCCGGCTACCAGTTTGCCTCCCGCGAGGAGGTGCGACAACTCTCGGAACCGGTCCCCCATGGCCCGACGACTAGGCGCCTGCTCGACATCGCAAAGAAGCGTCGCATGGTGATTGTCGCAGGACTTCCAGAGCAGGCAGGAGCAGCCTCGTATAACTCGGCGGTCGTCGTCAGTCCGTCTGGCTTCCTCGGCTGTTATCGCAAAACTCACCTCTTTTTCGAAGAGACGTTGTTTTTTACCCCGGGTGATACGGGATTCCAGGTATGGGACATCGGGCCGGCCAAGATTGGGGTCATGGTGTGTTTCGATTGGTACTACCCCGAATCGGCACGGACACTTGCGCTGAAGGGAGCCGAGATTCTCTGTCATCCGTCGAATTTGGTCCTACCGAATTGCCCGGACTCCATGCCGGTTCGATGTCTGGAGAATCGTGTGTTCGCCGTGACCTGTAATCGGATCGGGACTGAAGCGCGCGGAGGTAAAGATCCATTGGTCTATATCGGCAACAGCGAAGTCGTCACTCCTCGGGGCACGATTTTGCATCGTGCCCCACGAGATCAGGAAGAACTCTGCATCGTCGAGATCGACCCAGCGGACGCGCGAAATAAATCCGTCACCCGGTACAATGATCTCTTGCGCGACCGACGTGAATCCCTCTACAAGTGAGGCGACAGGGTTTCTGCCTACGGCTTGCACGCAGGTCGGCGCCGCGGTAGGATCACAATCATGAAGAGCCTCCCTCTCGGAAAGGGAATTTTTTTGGTCGCCGCTCCGTCCTTGCGGGATCCGAATTTTCGGCAATCAGTGGTCCTGCTCTGTGAACACGGGGCGGAGGGTGCGCTGGGCGTGATCGTCAATCGGCCGACGGCCATGTCGGTGTCCGAAGCGCTACCTCAGGTGCCGGTGCTCGAAAGTCAGCGGCACGTCCTTTTTCAAGGCGGGCCGGTCCAGACGAATCAGGTGATGATGCTCTATCGACTCGAGCAGTTGCCGGATAATTCCCATCACGTTTTTGATGGGGTCTGCCTCGGCGGCGACATGGCACTGGTCGATCAGATCCTGACTGGCAATCCGGGTAAGGATGCATTCCGCGCATATCTTGGCTATTCCGGCTGGGGCCCTGGACAACTGGAAGCCGAAATGAAAACCGGATCCTGGATTACGATTCCGGCGGATCCCAGCCTGGTGTTTGACAAAGATCCTGCTCGGATCTGGCCGGATATCTTCAAGTCGCTCGGTGAAGGCTATCGCCACTATGCCGATATGCCGTTCGATCCATCGCTAAATTAGCCAGCGTTCTTCAGCAACCCTTCTGCCTTTTCCTCTCACATGTCGCGCACCTTTTTGAAACAGCTCCATTGAAGCTCTGTTCATCCGGTGTTAGGCTCTCACTCCATGCGATGCCTTCGTCAGGGCCGATTGAGCGTCGGTTTCATGATCGACATGACGGGATTGCTATTGACTGTATACCTGTCGAGCGGCTGCGGTGTCGCCTATACCGTCATCAAGTCTGAGGCAAAAATGGATCGCTTGACAGTGCCGATGACGAAAGCTCAAGTCGTCGAAGAAATCGGCTGGCCGGATCGAGTCCTGCGCGACGATGGGCGGATGTTGGTATGGGAATATTCGCTGACGGCTCGGAACCAGTGGCTCTATGAACTGGGTCTCTGTCCTTTTTCGATCCTGATTGGCGGGTGTCTGATCTATCCCTTTACCAACATTGCCATGGAAGATGAGCGCGAATATCCACACCATGTCGTGCTCGTGGACGACGAACTCTGTGCCTGGGGTCCGCCAGCCGCTATCCTCCAGCGACGTCGGGCCTGTGAAACGGTGGGGATTCCGCATGCACGAAACGGCGGAACACCGGGACGGCCCGAGCCGGTCGTGACGGGCCTTGGTCCTATCAATCGGGAAACCATCGATCACTATCGCACCATGGCCGTCATGCTCTTCGAGGACGCCGCCGGTGCGCCGGGGTCCGGGTCGCGCGTGGCGGGAATCATCACGACACTGCTGCTCGACCTCGACATCAACGCGGTTGAACGGGCCAAACTGGATGAGGTGCTCAAGGAACAGGTCATCCAGTTAACCCATACCGATGATGCCAACGTGCTCAAGGTCGGCAAGCTGGTCGGCGCGCAGGCTATTCTTGTCGGCGGGGTCCAGCAGTGGGAACGCCATGAGGAGGCCGTCACCAGTAGTGTGTCCCTCTCGCTCCGCATGATCGATGTGGAAACCGGGCAGCTGCTTTTCAGTGGCGAAGGTCACTTGACCGATCCGACAAGCGACGATCCGGAAGGATCAGCGAGATTAATCGCCCATCGAATTCTGGCCCGATTCGGCTCACAGACCGGTCTCTTGGGATCGGGTCGTATCGGGGTGAATTGGGAGCTGCAAGAATCGGCCGGTAGACGGTTTTATCTGGTGCGTGAACTGAGGAGCGGTCTGCCGGCTGAAAAGGCTGGTCTCAAGGTCGGCGATCGTGTGGTGGCCTGCAATGGCTCGTCGCTTGCGACGGTGAAAAAGGAACGAGATGCCAAGCGGCTTTGCCAGGTCGAGGCGGGGCAAACCCTCCACCTCGAGGTACAGCGTGCCGATCAACCGATTGAAGTCGTAGTAACTGCTGAAAGACGCCCGGGACTATAGCGAAGCGATGTGTACATAGGAGCAGGAGAGAAGCATGGATCATTCAAAGACGCCACAGTCCGGAACGGATGCGTTGCTAAAGAAAATACATGAGCGGCCGCAAATGCCGCTGGCGGAATGGCTCCGCGCACCGGCCCATGCCCATTATATGGCCTTCCGCATGTCTGACCCGCCTGCCCAACGTGCGGCCAGCCGGGCGGAATTTCAATCGCTGCTCGGAGCCTTCAAGATCGCCGAAGAAACCACGGTCATCCGGGAGACATTTGGCTACGGTATCAAGGAAGCGGAGACCGGCGACCGATTGATCGTGGTCTGGCAGGCGCACACCGAATACTACAACTACCAGCTGTGGCATCTGCCGCCTGAAGGAAAACCAGAGGTTTCGTTCGGGCCGCTGACGTTTCCCAACTACACGTTTCCCATCACACCGCTCGGCACAGAAGTCTGTCGCCTAGATATCCTGCTCACGGCGGATTCGACGCCTTCGCGCGAACGGATGCGGGTGTTGTTGCCTGGGCCGGTTCTCTATGGGAGCAGGATTTTTGACGGGGAGACAAGCCTCGTCACCAGCTTTACACCTGATGAACAAGGACGGGAGCGCTATTGGGTCGGCCTCGGATCGCCACAGGCGCAGGCTTCACGACTGAAAGACATCGTCGATGCTATCGTGAGAATTGAAACCTACTACCATCTGCTCTTGATGCAAAAGCCGCTGTTCTCCTCAGCCATCGACCAGGTCTACAAATTCGAGCAAGTTCATTTGAAACAACGGGAGATCATTACGGGCCACATCGCGCACGCGAATTCAGAGACACTTCAACGATGGCTCAACAGTCTCACGCAAGACCTGCTGAAAACGAACCGCATTGCCGGGAGGCTGCACTTCGAACTGTCTGCCTCGTTGCCTTATGACAAGATCGTTCATACCACGATTGCGTCGTTGTCAGAACGGCCGATGGAGGTTTACCGACCTGTGTCCGACTATGTCCTCAGCGGGATCACAGGAGTGGCCGAAGGCTATCAGCAGCTCCTCAAGCGCATCGAGACATTGCGAGGCGGGTTTGAAGGGATCATCTCAATCATCCGTGCCCGCGTCGATCTGATCTTGGAAGGCCAGAACCTCACGCTGTTGCAAAGCGTCGACAAAACGACGAAGAGCCAGGCCATCCTGCAACATACGGTCGAAGGACTGTCGGTCATCGTGATTGCCTATTATCTGGCCGGGCTCGCCGGAGTGATCTTCAAGGGATTCTACGATATGGGATGGCTCAAGAACGCCAATATCGCATCAGCAATCTTTGTTCCGATCGCGATTGGCCTTGCCTTCGTCATCACGACGGTCAGTAAGAAGTATCTACACAAGAAACTGTCGAGAGAACATTCGCCAGAGAAAATCGATAGGCCACAGCCCTGACTCCTTGGAAACAGGGAGGATCGTACGGAATTGAGCAACCTGACACCATAGTCTCCACTGTAGCAAACGGTGTTGATGTATTTCCGGAGGGTCGATGAGATTAGAGGGAACAGCGAAGACGGATTGATCTAGCTCCTAAGAATATGTGTATCTGACAGAAACTTGCCGGTGTGAGAGGTGGCAATCTTTGCCACCTGTTCCGGTCGTCCCTCCGCGACAATCTCTCCGCCTGCCGCACCGCCTTCCGGGCCGAGATCGATAATCCAATCCGCTGATTTGATCACGTCCAAATTATGTTCCACCACGACGAGAGTATTCCCCGCGTTGACGAGCTTGTGCAGGACGGACAAGAGCTTCTTGATGTCTTCAAAGTGCAAACCGGTCGTCGGCTCGTCCATGATGTACAGCACATCCTTGGCGGCGGAATCCTTCAGCTCCGCCGCAATCTTCAGGCGCTGCGCTTCTCCGCCGGATAGCGTGGTGGCGGATTGGCCCAATCTCACATAGCCGAGCCCGATTGAAGAAAGGAGATGGAGTTTCGCGGAGAGTCTTGGCGCGTTCAAGAAGAAGGCCAGGGCCTCGTCGACCGTCAGGTCGAGGACATCGGCGATGGTTTTCCCGCGATGTCGGATGGCGAGGACTTGCGGTTTGAACCGTTTTCCCTCGCAGGTCTCGCACGGGACATAGATGTCCTCGAAAAAGTACATCTCCAATTTTTCAACCCCGCTGCCCTCGCAGCGTTCGCACCGGCCCTCCGAGGCATTGAACGAGAAATGGGTGGGCGTGAGTCCCTGACGAAATGCGTCCCGTTCTGAAGCGAAGATGGAGCGAATCTCGTCGAACGCTTTGAGATAGGTGATGGGATTCGACCTGGGCGTTCGCCCGATCGGTTGCTGATCGATCAGTCGGACTCCTTTGAGATGTTCCAATCCTCTGATGGCCTTGAAGCGTCCCATAGGCAGCGACCCTACACGAAAGGCACGAGCGACGGCACAGTAGAGCGTGTCTTCCACCAGCGTACTCTTCCCGGATCCGGAGACACCGGTCACGCAGACCAACATGCCGAGCGGAATGCGCACGACCAGATCCCTCAGGTTGTGTTCGCTGGCTCCGGCCAACACGAGCACCTTGCCAGTTCCTGAGCGGCGCGATTTCGGCAATGAAATGGAAGCTTCGCCGCGAAGGTAGCGGGCGGTGAGGGACCGGCGATCTGACAGAAATTCTTTTGTTGGAGCTGCACAGACGACTTCACCTCCCTTTTCTCCGGAACCGGGTCCCAATTCCACGATGTAATCGGCCGACTCGATTATGTGGCGGTCGTGCTCAACGACAACGACCGTGTTGCCTGCCACAGCCAGGTCATTGAGAATGCCGGCCAACAAGTCTGTATCTCGCGCATGAAGTCCGATCGTGGGCTCGTCGAGCACGTAGAGCGTCCCGACCAAGCCGGAGCCGAGCTGATTGGCGAGGGATACTCGTTGAGCTTCACCGCCGGACAGGGTTTTTGTCTGGCGCGTGAGCGTCAGATAGCCTAACCCGACTCGCCGGAGAAACCTCAGCTTGGCATTGAGCTGGCGCAGAATGTCCTGCGCGATAGTCTGTTCGAAGGGCCTCAACGTCAGCGACTCGATCCAGCTTGCGACCGCGTCGATGGTGAGTTCGGAAATATCATGAATGTCACGGCCTGCAATCTTGACGTACCGTGCGTCAGGTTTCAGCCGGCTGCCTCGACAGATCGGACAGGTGTAGGGTGTGCGATAACGACTCAGCAGCACACGGACGTGAAGTTTGTAGCGTTTCCCCTCCATGTATTCGAAGAAATCATGGATCCCTTCAAACGAGTCGTCACCGTCCCAGAGCTTCTGTTGAACGGCGTGAGGCAGCTCCTTGAAGGGAATCGTAGTATCGATCCCCTGACGTTTCACGGCCAGGAGCATTTGCTTCTGCCACCAATCCGTTCCCGCCTTGCTCCAGGGTTCAATCGCCCCTTGAGCGAGAGACTTGGCGTGATCCGGTATAACAAGGGCATGATCGTAGCGGAGGATGTTGCCGAAGCCTTTGCATTCGGGGCAGGCGCCGAGCGGATGGTTGAATGAGAACAGGATGGGCCTGAGGGGTTCGAAGGTTCGCCCACACCGCTGGCAGCGAAACCGAGTGCTGTAGACAACTGTGCGTTGTCCGATCACATCGACGAAACATTGGCCTTCGCCTTCCTGAAACGCGGTTTCGATGGCTTCGACCAATCGAGAACGGTTGTCGGACCGAATGAACAGACGATCGAGCACGACCTGCATGGGCTGGTTTTTCCCAAACGAGTGAGCCCCGGCTTCGTGAAGATCGAGCACCTCCTCTGCGACCTTGATACGTGAGTATCCTCTGGTCAAGAGCGATTGCACGAACGGGTGTTCTTGTTTGTGGGCCGGCGGGGCGATGGGGAACAGGACCATGGCGCGTGCTCCTGAATATCGATCGAGTACGTCCTGTGCAGCCGTATCGGGCTGGAAGCTGCAGGCCTCTTCGTGGCAGTCGGGGCACGTCGGTCGTCCAATCTTCGAAAAGAGCAGGCGCAGGAGATCGGAGATTTCCGTGGCCGTTCCAACTGTGGAACGGGCTGTCCGGACTTGGTTCTTTTGCTCGATGGCGATGGCGGGACGAATGTTGAGAACTTTGTCTACGTCGGGCCTCGCTACCTTGTCCAGAAACATGCGAGCATAGGTCGAAAGGGATTCGACGTAGCGCCACTGGCCTTCCGCGAACAGCGTATCGAAGGCCAGGGAGGATTTGCCGGAGCCGGATACACCGGTAATGGCCGTCACCTGATTATGGGGAATGCGGAGCGAGATGTTCTTCAGGTTGTTTTGTCTGGCGCCCTCGATCAACAGGTCTCGATCCTGATCGGGGGAGAGAGGGATTGATCCCATGTGGAAGAGCCCCCATATTTAAACGTGTCATGGTAGCAAGGCTGCCGCCATGCTTCAATGGGACGCCGGGGGCCGGATTTGTAGATTCGCTTGGGAATTCTTGTCGGGAATGAGACGATGAGACGATCTGAGTTTTGCCGATGCCGAAAGAACCGTCTTCCATTCCATGGGTCAATCACGTAACCTGATTTGCGCGGAAGGGGATCACCCGCTCCATGACACAGTCCTCTGTGCCAACCGATTACCTTGAGCTTGGACGTCAACTCGCGCAGTTGCTCGGGTCGAGTCTCCAAGGCGACTCCGGCGAGGCGTTGAAAGAATTAGCTCGCGCCTTTGACCCTTCGGCGAACGAGTCACGGATCAGCGCGGAGGTGTTCCTGTTTCACAAGTATCTCGTCGTACAAACCTGTGTGGGGGTTTTTCCTGAGGCATACGTCGGACATGTGATCGGCGGACTCTTTGCGGCACTCAATGAGAAGGCTCTGGGACTCGATCTCAACCAGGACCGGCAGGATGCGATGGAGCAGATGTGGCGAATGCGCGCCAAGCAATTCGATGAGCCCTTTGCGCGAGATCGGGAGCACTTTCTGGATGAAGGGAGCGACCCGACTTACTGGAAACAGAGCATTATGCAGTTCTGCCAGAATGTTCGTGCAACCGACAATCCTCCCGATATCTGGGCCGGCGGCGAAGGACCTTCTCACCATGCCAGCCGGTGCGTCATGCACACCGTTGATACGCTCGTGACGGCGATGACGCAAATGAAGCGCGTGCACTTCGGCGACGAAAGCTAAGGCCCCCACCTCCGGCTCTACCATTACTCCGCTGACAAGCTACTCCGCGACGACGCACACGAAAGTCGTTGAGACGGGACATCGCGCGGTTAGTTATAGGCGAAGGGAGAGAGGGGAGGGAGAGGCTTTCCGTCAGGCTGAGGGAAATGAACGGACAGATAGTCTCTGAGCCTCGTTGCGGCGTCTGGGCGGAGGCTGAGCAATTCCACACCGAACTCGGTGCTGTCTGTCCATCGAACAATGGCTTGATGAATGTCCAAGGGAGCCGGTTGATCTTGCAAATAGAGTCTCAGCGAAAGCACGGTTCCTCGTGGGAGCGGCTGTTCACTCTTGATCCGCCACCCCTCTCGCGAGAGGTTGATAAGGGCACCTTTCCCTGCCCCCTGAGGGGTCAAATATTCCAGCTCGCAATGGAGGTAGTGTCGAGGGGCGCGGCGTGGCGAATGCCACGATCCTGGGGAAGGTTTGCCGGCTGTCTCCTCTTGATTCGATGGTGCTGAGGGTTGTGATCGAGTGGGCCGAGGGATCCGAACACGCCAGAACTCAGAGGAAATCCAGGCGGCCGTGCTGATCGCCAGTCCGATGATCAGCACAAATTCGACAAGGCTTAGCATGCACGACCTCCTCGTCTAACGGCCTTCTCGCCTGCTCACGGAGTAACCATAACCAGGGGCCAGATTGTTGGTCAGTCCCCAAATTGGGTACATCCAAGGTAGGGGAAAGTGCGAATCGTCGCTCCAGCAGAGTGGTCTGCACGTGTCGGAGGGTTGAGGGGATTACCCTGCTGTGGTAGGGGACTTCAGCGGAGTGCGACTTTCAGGACTCCCACACGTCCGATATAGAGTGCCAAGGACAGACCCATCGTCGGCCAAAGTCCGATGCGCGGCACTCCAAGGATCATGGCGGTGACATTGACGAGCCAGGGTCGGGCGAACCAGAGAAGGTTTTTCGCATAGCTCAGGAGATGATCGGAGCCGCCGGGCTCCCTTCACTCTTCTCGGAAAGCCTCCATGGCCTCCCGTTCGATCGCGTCACCCTGTCCCGTATACCGTGACGAGAAGTGGAACACGATGAGGTCGCGCACAGCGGCCTTCCGTGCCAGCCATCCGGCCTGTCTGGCCGTCAGGTGATACCGGTCGAACGCCTTCTCACGGTCTGCGTCCAAGTAGGGTGATTCGCAGTAGAACATATCGGCTCCGTGCGCGAGGTCGGCGATCTTCGCTTCATTTTCTTCATCAAATCGAGCGTCGACGACGTAGGCGACCTTTTGGCCTCGCGAGATTGTGAGGAACCTTTCCTTGATCTCACCGAGGACAAACTCGCGCTCCTCCGGGCGATGTTCAAAGTAGAGGATGACGGGAAACCGAAACGTGTCCGGCTGGCCTTGCCAAAGATACTGTTTCACATCCTTGAGCCACGATCCGACCGGTAAACCCGCCTCATGCAGTTTCTGCTTGTTCACGTTGATATGGAAGGGCTCCTCCAGCGAATAGGCGAACGACGGAATACGGTGGTTCAACGCCACCGCTTTCACGGTGAGTCGGGGTTCCTCCAGAATGGTGAAGGGATTGTTGCCTTGTTGTGCGGGGAAGGGTTCGCGTTCGATTTCGTGCAACATGAATCCATCCGTTGCCCGAAACGTTGCGCGGTGAATGTCACCCGGATGAAACTCCTTGACCTCGATCGTCAGTGGATAGCCGTCCACGAGATTCCAGGTATAGCCGTTGAGTTTTCCCTTGACGTTGGCAATCAGGCTCGGAGGTCCGTACAAGCGGACAGTCTTCCCTCTGCCGAGAGCAACTCGGAGGACGGCGTCGAACCCGATGAAATGGTCCATATGGGTATGGGAGATGAAGATATCGTTGGCGCGAAGCAACCGTGTCGGTCCCAGTGCGCTGTTCTCACCGAGATCGAAGAGCAGGGCGCGTTTCGACCATCGGACTTCGATGTAGACTCCGGGATCCCCGAAGACGTCATTCACAAGGTAACTTGAGAAGGATGGATTCATCGACGCCCGTCAACCGAACAAGACAGTTCGTATGACACTATACATGATGATGACTTCAACCGCATGGGCGATGATAGTGAGGTAGAGATTGCGTGTTCTCACCCACAGGAGACCCCAGATCACACCGTCCCATAGTGCGATCCAATGGAGGTGACGGAATGTGTGTACCATAAAGGGATCGAAGGCAAACACGAAGGCGCTGACTCCGATCGCTCCACCGGATAGCCACGACCTCGCGCGGGTTCCGAATATGGTACGACCCAGGGCGAGTAGACGTCCTAGCAGAAAGCCGCGGAAATTCAACTCAACACATACGGCAATCGCAGAAATAAACCACGGGATCATGATAAGTAATGGAATCTGAGCGTGTGGCGTGTCTTTCAGGAACGTAATGTCCTCGCCGAGTCGCGGCACGGTCTCCAAGATGATGAACGTATTGAAGCCCCCCAACAGGAGTCCGGTGATCAGACCAACGCGCAGGCCTGCGCCCAGCCCGTCTGGCTGTAGGCCTAATCGAGGTATGAGTGTCGTATTGTGCTGTGCCCACAGAGCCAGCGCGAGATAGCTCAGAATCTGAGGAATAAACTGGATGAGGGTCTGTGCCTGTAGGGATTCAGGCAGGATGTAGAAGTTGAGCGTAGCCGCGATGGGGAGCAGGGCCAGGCCTGCCCCCCGTTCTTCAGTCTGAGTCGGCCTCTGCGAGGCGTTCGGCTCAGGTTCCGCCATTGCGGTAGTTACTGGATCTGAAGGTTATAGCGATCGAGCGTGCTGGCCTTGTGTCGCGCGAGATTCGAGAGCGACTTGTTGTAATCCACGGTAGCGCGCAATTCATTCCCTTGGGCCGTGGCCAGATCGCGCTGAAAATCCAGGACGAAGCGTGTCGTGCTGAGTCCGACCTTCAGGCGCTCTTGCTCAGCCTGCAATTGCTTTTCCGCCATGATCCGCGCCGACCTGGTCGTTTCGATCCGTTTGAAATCGGTTTGAACCCGTCGTACGGCCTCGCGCACGCCGATGATGATCTGCTGCCGAACACTGACGACCGTCGCTTCCGCGTTCTTCATCTCGATCTGCCGTTTGTTGAATGTACTCCAAGCCGAGCGATTTCCCAACGGATAACTGAGGACGAGCCCGGCGCCGTAGTTGTAGAAGTCGCCGCTGAAGTTATTGTTCACGGAATTGGGGTAATTGCTCCCCAGTCCAGCCATGCCCACCGTCCCTTGGAACGACAACGTCGGCAGCAACTGGTTTTTGGCGAATTTGGCGTTAAGATTGCTTGTCTCCATGTTTTTCTTGGCCTGAACGATTTCCGGGCGTCGTTCGATGGCGATGTCGATGGCTTCTGGAAGGCTGATGGGTTCCAACGTGACGACCGGTGGGTCGAGCAGAGTTAGTCGTAGATCCTCACGGAGTTCTTCTTCAGCCGGGTTGAGTAACCGGCGCAACTGATCTTCCTGGTCGCGAATCGCTTTTTCCGCCACGATGACCTGTTCCACACGAGACGCCACGGCAGCCTCTGCTTGCAGGACGTCGACGATCGACATGACTCCGGCTTTGGCTTTTGCACGGTTACTCGCCAGCAGTTCTTGCGCGGCTTTCAAGGCGGCTTCGGCAACCTTGAGGTTTTCATTGGCGAAGACGACTTCCCAATACGTTTGCTCGACCGTCGCCACGACGGTGAGCACACGGTCGCGAAACACGTGCTCTTCCACCGTTGCGTTGTTCTGGGCAATGTTGATGAAAGTTTTGGTGAGCTCGATGCCAGCGTTTCGCAGTAACGGTTGTGTCAGTGTCAGGACCAGTCCTCCGGTATAGGCTGGGTTGAATAAGAACCCGGTCGCCACACTCTGATTGACATTGGTTCGAGCTGGACTGTAATTCAGGTCAATATTGCCGCCCGTGAGCAGATTCGTCGTCGCATCGACCGTGACGGAATCGACTCGCTGATCAAATGTTTGGATCTCTGTGAGATTACCCGTCGTTCCTCCGAAGACCGGTCGGTTCAGCGGACTCACGGTTCTCGTATATTGGCCGTTGACACTGAGCGTCGGATCGAACTTGGCCTGCTCGACCGTGATATCAAATAAGCGGCTTTCCTTCGTCTGCCGGCTAATGCTGATATCAAGGTTATTTCGAAGGGCTCGCAGGGCCGCATCGGCAAGCGACATGGCTTCGCGACGTTCCGGAGCAGCCGGCTTTGTGTCCTCCGCAGCCTGGCTCAGGCCGGAAAATGCAGTGAGGACAAGACTGAGGAGAAAGCCCAACCACCATGGTCTTGTTGTGTTCCATCGATTCATAAAGCCCCCTTTGGTCGACAACATGCCTGGGAACATACTATAATGATATTTGGTTAGGCTGTCATGAACATAGTGTGAAGCTGCCGGTATGCGTGTGAAACACCTTTTTCCATTGCTGAGTGGGGTAGCGCTGTTCGTTGTTGGGGCGATGCTCCCATTGGATCACGCGTGGGGACAAACGGTATCGGGAGTCCGCTCGTTCGACGGCGGAGTTGGACCACTGTTCAATCTAGTGGGGCCCGGAAATCTCTACTTGGACAATCAGGGCACACAGGGGTATCTCTACACGCCAGGAGTTAATTTCGAATCCTATAATTTTCGCAACCCAACAAGCGGCCAGGCCTGGTCTGGGGCCTTGATGACTCTTGGGCCGCAACTGTCGGTCGGACTGATCCAAGGGGCGAATCAATCAGGCACAGGTATTGTGTTGCCGCGGCCGCCACTTCAAACTCCACCACTCCTTCCGATCCAATCGACCATTCTCGAAGACATTCCATAATAAGCACGAAGGCGAGGGGCTAGAGGCTAGGGGGCAAGGAAGAGTTTCCCTTTGCCTTGCGCCTCTTGTCCCATGCCTCAGTCATGGTGCATTCGCGAGTTGCCAGGTGAGTGCGAGAACGTAACGGGCCGCAGAAACAAGAATCTCTTGATTGAGTGTCTCGACCGTGTCCGTCGGTTGATGAAAATGGGGGTGTACTCCCCCGCTCACGACGGTGACCGTGGGAACCCCTGCTTCTTTAAACGGCACATGGTCACCACCAGGGAAAAACCCGAACACATCCACGTTATCGGCGAGACCGGCGGACTGTCCTGCCTCCTGGACGACGTGCTTGTCTAACCCGGTTACGCCAAGAGTCAATCGTCCGTTTCCGATTCCCGCATGATCGATGTTGATCATCCCTTTGGTCTGGCCGAGTGGAATCACCGGTTTCGAAACGTAGAGCCGTGATCCAAGCAGGCCTTGCTCCTCGCCGCTAAATGACAGAAAGAGCAGCGTGCGTTTGGGTTTGATTGGTAGCCTGGCAAGAGTCCGGGCGACCTCCAATATGACGGCGGTTCCCGAGGCGTTGTCATCAGCGCCGGAGAAAAGTAAACCGGCTTGTTTCCCGAAATGATCTCGATGCGCCCCGATCACAATAGCCTCATCCGCCAATTTCGGATCGGTTCCGGGCAGCATCGCCACCACGTTGATCAAGAATCCCTGCTCCTGACGTACTTCCCAATCAAGCACCCCGAAGTAGTCCGTGCGAAAAGACCGAGGTGTGGGGGAACCATTCAGCTGCTCCTGGATTGTGCGCAGTTGTCTCGATTTGGAAGGATCGGTTCCCGTGAGGATGTATTCCGCTTGCGAGGTGCTGATCCAGGCGCCGGGCAGCCTGTCACCTTCTGCAGAGAGACTGTAGAAGGCGGTCGGCCGTCCTGTCACGCCGCGACGCATCTCATAGGCACTCAGGACCGGTCCTGTCGCGGTCAGGTATGCAATGGCACCTTTCTGGCGGGCGATCCGAATCTTGTCTGCATGGGTAATCGTTCCCTTGTAATGATCAGGCTTGCCCCTTAGAAACAGGACGATGCAATTGTTTACCTCGACTCCGTCGTACTCATTCATGCCGGCGGCTGAATCGACAATGCCGTACCCGACGAAGACGATCGGTGCACGAACGTGAGAGGACGGAGAATCGAGCACCGGCAGAAAGTCCGTTCCGAGTTCCTGGCTCAGCGGTACCCGTGCCGTCGAGATTTGCAGAACCGGCGCGGGGGCAATGATGACGGCCTTGTGGGGAGCCGACATGAAGCCGGTCGCCAGTGACCCAAGGCCTTCTCCAGAACCACCTAAAGTATTGAATCGATCCGATGGAACAGCAACAAGGTTCAGCTGAGATGCTCGGAGTCGATCTGCGACCCATTGTGCCGATCGCAGATCATCGTCGGTTCCGGTTTGCCGGCCGTTGAACGCTATCCCACTTAGGGTCGCCACATCGGCCATCATGCGTTCGCCTGATACCTGATCAATCGTTGAACTCAGCGCGCCACGTTCGTCGAGTGGGTGGACAGAGAAAGGGAAGACGACGAACGCGATAGTGATGATCAGAACGAAGGCCAAGTGCAGTACGAGGAATCCTGCTCTGACAAGCATTTTGCTCAATCCATGTCGTCGCCGGGTGTACATAGGAGCCTATATAGCATAGATTGAACGGTGATGGAGACCGGTTGCAGAGCCGCTTCCGGCCAGGGTAGTATCCTGCCTCATGAATGCAAGACGGCCGGTCTCAGCCGTCCCACCGCCGACCTAGGGAGGGGAGAGAATCGTGGGTGCCAGCGATCAGAGCAAGGGCCTATACGATCATCTGTATCGGCGGTTCTTCGAAAATCGTGATAGCCATCAGGGATATGAATTCCAGCATGCGCCGAGCGGGAGCGCACCAACGCCGGTTCTGTCGTTCGGTCGAAAACTCCGGTGGTGGACGTGGGATCGATGGCAACGCCGGAAGAAAATTCTGGCGGAACGAGATCGCCTTCAGCGGGAAATTCTTGAGATCAAGAAACGCTCTTCATCTTCCTAACATGTTGCGCACGTTCTCGGTAAAAAAAGCCTCCTGGTGCAAGAGGAAGACAGGGTTCTCCGTTGCAGGGGTGGCTTTTGTTCTGGCTGTCATGGTCGGTGAATGGGCGGCGCTCCACTCTACCGTTCAGGCATTGCAGGCCGAGAGCCAAACCGACAAAGAGGCCAACTTCAAGCGACAGGCGTTAGGAGGGTTGTTTAACCAATGGGCGTTCGATACGCAGAAGCCGGATGAACCTCCGAGCGGTTTTTCGCCCGTGGATTTCGGAGAAGGACCGGCTGCGATATGGCACGTTGCCGCTGATGCCGAAGCTCCGACCAAACCCAACGTGGTCAGGGGATCCTCCTCTTGCCAGGAGAGTACGTGCTATCGACTGCTGGTGGCGGATAAGTTCGAATATGAGTATCCCGACATTACCGTCAGGCTTCAACTCCCTGGTCAGGGGGCTGTCGGGATAGGAGGAGTTGTTCTTGGTGTCAAAGATGCGAAGAACTTTTACGCCGTGTCGGTCGATCTGGTCGGACAAACGCTCGAAATCTTTCGTGTGATCGATGGGAAGGAATCGGTCTTAGGCCGGGCTCCGATTAAACCGAAGGCGGTGGCGTGGCATACCATTCGGGTCCAGCGTAATACGATCATCAGCAAAGACTTTATGGAGACGTTTTTTGACGGGCAGTTAGTAGCCTCGGTGGAAGACCAGGCCCTTGGCCTTGGTCGAATCGGACTGCTCATTCAAGGGAAGACAACGTTATCTTTCGACAGCTTGCACGCAGTCCCGCTCTATTCTCACCGCCCCTTGTCTCCTCCTGCTGCATACTAGAGCTCTCATATGCTCGGTGGGAACTGTGTGATCGTGCTTGCTTTTGGACTAGTTGTAAGGTAGAGTGGAGTTGTGTATCACTGCGAAAGGCCTGGTAGTGGTGCAATAGAAATAGTGACAAGGCCTGAACTGATGTTGTTTTGGTCGTGCCCGGGAATCTGATCGGAAGCCAGAGCTAAGCCGCCACCGTGTTTGCGTCTTCGGCCCATTCCTTCCTCACTTCGTTCTCGAGTCCAAGACAACACCAATATCTCAAAGGAGGAACCCAATGGGTTCGAAGATTTATGTTGGGGGTTTGCCGTATTCCACAACCGAGCAGCAACTGAGCGATCTGTTTGCTGCACACGGGACAGTGGCGTCAGCCCGGATCATCACTGACAAGTTTACCGGCCAGTCCCGTGGCTTTGGATTCGTGGAGATGTCCGCGGATAACGAAGCGCAGGCGGCAATCACGGCGCTGAACGGCACCCAGTTGGGTGGCCGCACGTTGACGGTCAACGAAGCACGTCCCCAGGAGCCACGTTCCGGCGGCGGAGGCCGCGGCGGATTCGGCGGCGGGCGGCGATAAACCGCAACAAGAAGAAAACCATTGGGGCCACCGTCATGGTGGCCCCGCTATTTCCTTCCTAGAATTGCCCATCGTTTCGATGCCTCACTCGGCTGTCTGATTCGCGGCCGAACCGTGCAGTCCGAGGAAGTTCACAACACAAGGAGTGTTATGTCGACATTTGCTAAAATGAGTCTACCCCTGTTCCTCGCCCAGCGTCTGCAGCATGCTGGGATGATCAATCCCACGCCTGTCCAAAAGGCTGCGATTCCGCTGGGGCTTGAAGGCCGCGATGTTCTCGCCCAGGCCAAAACGGGGAGCGGGAAAACGTTAGCCTTCTTACTGCCGCTGATCGAGCGGGCGCTGCGCTGCGAGTTACTGTCGTTCGGGTCCGGGCAGTTTCCGAACACGGGAAGCAGTCCCGCCGGTGGACCAAAGTTTTTGGTTTTAGCTCCAACCAGGGAGCTCGCGCTGCAGATTGAAACCGAGTTGCGCAAGTATGCGCCAGCCGCCCTCACGTCCCTCGCCGTTTATGGGGGCACACCGATCGAGCGCCATTACCGTGCGCTGAAACGCCCGCCGATGGTCGTCGTGGGTACTCCCGGCCGTTTATTGGATCTGGTCGGATCCGGCCACCTGCGTCTTGGCGCCGTCACGTTTCTGGTGATGGACGAGGCGGATCAAATGTTGGATCGCGGGTTCTTGCCGGACATCAAGCGAATCCTGAATCTGCTCCCACGGGAGCGCCAGACGTTGCTGTTTTCGGCGACGTTCGCGTCAGAAATCCAGACCCTCGCGCAGAGCATGCAGCGCGATCCGGTTCGCGTCTCCGTCGACCCCGGTCTGAACAGCCCGACGTCGATCGTGCATGCCTACTATGTCGTGCCGGCCGAGCAGTCAAGGATGCAACTGGTTCATACATTGCTCCAGACGGTGAAGCCGGGAGAGCGATCGATGGTGTTTTGCGACCAGAAGTACAAAGTACGCCGCTTGGCGGCGCGACTGGGCGGTGAACCGGCCTCGGTCGGTTCGTTGACCGGCAATCATAGCCAGGCACAACGGGAACGTACGCTCGGTTCGTTTCGAACAGGTCGGCTCCGTTCACTCGTCGCCACCGATGTGGCAGCGAGGGGGTTGGACATACCCGATGTGTCACAGGTCATTCACTATGAATTGCCTGCCAACCCGAATTCGTATGTACACCGCAGCGGTCGGACCGGACGGGCGGAACGGCAGGGATCGACCTTTTTGATTCTGTCTCAAGCGGAAGAGCGAGAGTATTTGCACATGGTGCGTCAGTTGCGCATCAAGACAACGAAATTGCCTCTTCCCACACTCGCGACCTTACCACCGGCTGCCGCGCCGACGAACGAAGACAAGCTGGCACGCCACCCTCGGCCTCAGCACAGACCAGATCGCGGGCCGAGAGGATTTCAGGAGAAAAACGGCCGGCTATCAAGCTCGAGGTCCCGATGGTAAGATGACGGCGGGAATATCGCCGCCATGCCGTCGTTTCGCCTAGAAGCCCCGTTTGCACCTTGTGGAGACCAAGGGCCAGCAATTGACCAGCTGGCTGCAGGGGTTCGGGCGGGGACGAAACATCAAGTGCTCTTGGGAGTTACAGGCTCCGGCAAAACCTTCACGATGGCCAACCTGATCGAGCGTGCGCAAAAGCCCACGCTCGTGCTGGTGCATAACAAGACGCTCGCCGGGCAGCTGTACCAGGAATTCAAACAGTTCTTCCCCCACAACGCAGTCGAATACTTCATCAGCTATTACGATTACTACCAACCGGAAGCCTACATTCCGCAATCGGACACGTACATCGCCAAAGACGCGTCGATTAACGATGCGATTGATCAGATGCGCCATGCGGCGACGACCTCGCTCCTGCAGCGCAACGACGTGGTGATCGTCTCATCGGTCTCTTGTATCTATGGGCTCGGCTCGCCCGAGGTGTATCACGGTATGGTGGTCTACCTTGAAGAGGGAATGGAGATCAGACGAGAAAAGATTCTGGCGAAGCTGGTCGAGATCCAGTACGCGCGCAACGACATCGATTTCCATCGCGGAACTTTTCGTGCGCGCGGCGATGTCATCGAGATTTTCCCGGCTTCGAACGAAGCCGTGTCGGTACGGATCGAACTCTTCGGGGATGTCGTCGATGCGATTCATGAAATCGATCCGCTGACCGGAAAGTCGCTGAAGAAACTTCCCAAAGTCACGGTCTATCCAAACACGCACTACCTCATCGCCCCCGATCGGTATGAACGGGCCATCACGGGCATCGAAGAGGAGCTCGACGAGCGGGTCGCCTATTTCAAGACACACAATCAACTGGTGGAAGCACAGCGTATTGCGCAGCGGACGAAGTTTGATTTGGAGATGATCCGCGCGATGGGCTACTGCCACGGCATCGAAAACTATTCCCGCCACCTCAGCGGGCGGGCACCGGGCGAGCCGCCTCCTACGCTGATCGATTATTTCCCCAAGGACTTTCTGTTGATTGTTGATGAATCGCACGCGACAATTCCACAAGTGGGCGGCATGTACGAAGGTGACTATTCACGGAAAAAGACGCTCGTGGAATACGGATTCCGGCTCCCGTCGGCGGTGGATAACCGGCCATTGAAGTTTGCGGAGTTTGAACGTTGTCTGAATCAGGTGGTGTATGTCTCAGCGACGCCGGGTCCCTACGAATTGGAGCATGCGCGTGGGCATGTGGTCGAACAAATCATTCGACCGACCGGGCTTATGGATCCCGTGATCGACGTGCGGCCGGCAAAAGGGCAGGTCGATCACCTCCTCAGTGAAGTACGAGCGGAGGTCGCAGTGGGAGGGCGGGTGCTCGTCACCACACTCACGAAGCGGATGGCCGAGGACTTGACCGAGTATTATCATGACCTTGGCGTCAAGGTGCGGTACCTCCATTCCGACATTAAGACATTGGAACGGGCTGAGATTGTGCGGGACTTGCGCCGCGGGGTCTTCGACGTCCTGGTCGGCATCAATTTGTTGCGGGAAGGGCTGGATCTGCCGGAGGTGAGCCTTGTTGCCATTCTCGATGCGGACAAAGAAGGCTATCTTCGCTCGCATCGCTCCTTGATTCAGACCTCCGGTCGAGCGGCGAGACATGTGCGGGGTCGCGTCATCTTCTACGGCGATGTGATTACCGACTCGATGCAATTGGCCATTGACGAGACGGCGCGGCGTCGCCGGATCCAAGCCGAGTACAACCTGGTCCACGGGATCGTGCCCGAAAGTGTCAGAAAGGACATTCCGCCACTCGAATACGCCACGGCGGAGTTGGATTACGTCCAACTGGATCTGGCAGCCGAATCATCACCGGGCTATGAGAAGGATGAGGCAGTCGAGGAGACGATTCATCGCTTGGAGTTGGAGATGAAAGCGGCGGCAAAAGAGTTGGAGTTTGAGCGAGCGGCAGTGCTGCGCAATCGGATCCGAGACCTCAGACTCAGAGAACTGACGTTGAAAGAGGAGGTGAGTGATTAGACGTTCTTGTACAGGTAGATCCCCAGGAACATGCCCAACAGGCTGAGCAGATTGATCTTCAAGCTGAAGCCGATCGTGAATTTGGCCAGGATGAGATCGATGGTCAGCGGTGGGCTGATGCCGGGCGTAAAGTTCGTCGCAAAAATCGCTTGAATGGTGCCTTGCGGCGCCATGACCCGCAGGATTTCTCCCAAGATCCCACCCAGTAAGCCGCCGATCAGCACAAAAATGAGAAGGAGAAGAGGGGATTTTCTCACGGTTCCGGTCTCATGCAGTCGATGATTGTCTCGATGCGGTACTCATCAGGACCATAGCGAAAGGTCTCTAGTCTGTCAACAAGTTGCACGGTCTTTCTGTGCCGGATCGTCCCTTGACTTCTCCCCATCCGTCAATTAGACTGACCGATACTCTTTTGCTAGATTTTTCGAGGCGATCGGAGATCTGGGCGTAAGGCTTCGATGGCCTTTTTCTTTGTGAACCCATGCTGGACAGTTTAAGCGAGAAATTCGAGAAAATTCTGAAGAAGCTCCGCGGTTCCGGGGTGCTAACGGCACAGGACATCGCGGAAGCTTTGAAAGAGGTACGCCTCGCTCTGCTGGAAGCTGACGTCAATTTCAAAATCGTCAAGGAGTTCCTCGAGCGAGTTCGTGTCAAAGCAGTTGGTCACGAGGTCCTGCAGAGTCTGACTCCCGGTCACCAGGTGGTCAAGATAGTCTGGGACGAGCTGCGGGAGATGATGGGCCAGGAACGGGCCGGCCTCGCGCTCGTTTCCAACCCGCCCACCGTCGTGATGATGGTGGGACTCCAGGGGGCTGGCAAAACGACGACCTGCGGGAAGCTCGCCAGGTTGTTCAAAGGACAGGGGAGACGCGTGCTCATGGTTGCAGCGGACCCTCGGCGGCCGGCAGCCGGTGAGCAGTTGGCGAGTCTCGGGCGCGATCTCCAGATTGATGTCCACCGGGCTGAGCAGGCCCACGCATCTCAAGCGGACGTAGTCCGTATCTGCCAGGCTGGAGTGGAGCGAGCAGGGGATCAAGGATACGACCTCGTGCTGTTGGATACCGGTGGTCGACTCCACATCGACGACGAATTGATGAACGAATTGGTCGCGGTCAAGAGCGCGGTCCGCCCCCACGAAGTATTGCTCGTAGCCGACGCCATGACGGGACAGGATGCCGTGACCATGGCGACCCAGTTCGATCAACGAGTCGGACTCACCGGAATTGTTCTGACCAAGGTTGAAGGCGATGCCCGTGGCGGTGCGGTACTGTCCATCCGGGCGGTGACCGGCAAGCCGATCAAGTTTATCGGAGTCGGTGAAAAGCTCGACGCGCTCGAGCCGTTTCATCCTGATCGGATGGCCTCGCGCATTCTCGGGATGGGCGACGTGCTTTCGCTGATCGAAAAGGCCCAAGAGACCTTTACCCGCGAACAGGCCGAAGAAGCCCAGAAGCGGCTGACCAGTAATACCTTTACGCTGGCCGATTTCCGGGATCAGTTGGGGCAAGTCAATCGCCTCGGCTCCTTGGACCAGATTCTGGGGATGTTGCCGGGCGGCCAGAAGCTCAAGGGAGCGATGGAAGGGCAGCTGCCGGAACGGGAAATGAAGCGGGTGGCTGCGATGATCGATTCGATGACCCCGCGTGAACGGCGTGATCATACCATCATCAACGGCAGCAGAAAGAAACGGATCGCTCGGGGAAGCGGCACCAGCGTGCCCGAAGTCAATCGATTGATTAAGCAGTTTCTCGGAGCGAGAAAGATGGCGAAGGCGATGACAGGGGCTGGGAGCCGGAGGCAACTCGCGCAACTCCTGCGGTCGATGTGAATCATCATGGCATGCAGCTGCCAGCGATCAGCTTTCAGCCCCGTGCAGAATCCAATTTGACGTGTCAAGGAGCAGACAGCTGAAGGCTGAACGCTCATTAATCAAGGAGGACGATAGTGGCAGTTCATCTGAGACTCACGAGAACAGGACGACACAAGCGGCCGCTCTATCGGGTCGTGGCGGCTGATTCGCGCAAGCCTCGGGACGGGCGGTTCCTTGAAATCCTGGGAACCTTTGATCCGCTGAAGGAGCCGGCGGTGCCGGAACTCAAACAGGATCGAGTCCTCACCTGGTTGCGGCAGGGCGCACAACCGACCGTGACGGTGCGGACGCTGCTGCGCCGGTCCGGCCTGTGGAAACAGTTTGAGGGTGAGAAGGCGGCCAAGAAAAAGGGCGCGTGAAACCGTGGAAGCGATGTCGGCGGACCGAGTCACGATCGGGAGGATCGAGCGACCGTTCGGTGTAAAGGGAGAGGTCAAGGTTCGTTCGTTGAGCGACGTCCCCGGCCGTTTCGATCATCTGGAGAAGGTCAGCGTCGTGGTGTCAGACGGGAGAGCGATCGAGGCGACGGTCACGCACGTGCGGTCGGCTGGTCCCGGTTTCATCATGGGCCTCGAAGGCGTTACGTCCCCTGAGGAAGCAGGGGCATTCCGCGGAGGGCTCATCCAGGTGCCGCGTATGACACATTCCGGGTCGCCAGAACACACCTGCTATGAATGCGATCTTATCGGGATGACGGTGGAGAGTGACATGGGAGACGAAGTCGGGACGATCGAGGCGATCTGGGACGTGCCGGGGAATCATGTACTGGTTGTTCGAAAAGGGTCGCAGGAAGTGTTGATTCCCGCCGCCAAAGACCTGATCACGAAGGTTGACGTGGCAGGGCGCCGGATGACGGTCCGCGCCATCGACGGATTAATCGAGTATCACGATGCGGTGTGACGTTCTCACATTATTCCCGGACATGATCGCCCCGGTGCTCGACCAGAGCATGCTCAAGCGCGCGCAAGAGAAGGGGCTCCTCGAGGTGCGCATCAGGAATCTGCGTGACTACACGCTGGATCGCCACAAAGTTGCTGACGATGTGCCCTACGGCGGAGGGGCCGGGATGGTGATGAAGGCCGAGCCGATCCTGCGTGCCGTGGAGACGATCACGGCCGAGTACCAGCATGCCGGGGAGCACACACGATTGCTCTTCCCGTCTCCGCAAGGCCGGCCCTTTACCCAGGACTATGCGAAGGAACTCGCCGCCGAGAGCCAGAGGCTCATCATCCTGTGCGGACATTATGAAGGGGTCGATGAACGGGTGCGGCTTGCGCTCCAGCCGGAGGAGATGTCGGTAGGAGATTATGTCCTGACCGGCGGAGAATTGCCGGCACTCATCCTCATCGACGCGGCCGCTCGATTGGTTCCCGGTGTACTGGGCGATCCGGAGTCCATCGTCGAGGAATCGTTTTCAGATTCGACGTTGGAGTACCCGCACTATACGAGACCGGCGGAGGTGCGGGGGATGACCGTCCCGGAAGTTTTGCTCTCCGGCCACCATGAGGCGATTCGACTGTGGCGGCGGAAAGAAGCCCTGCGGAACACGTACCGCAGGCGCCCGGACCTCTTGAGGGATCGGGTATTGAATGCAGAAGATCGACGATTACTGGATGAACTTATTCGCGAGGGCGTAGGATCTGCGCCTGTTCGTTGTGGGGAGGGAGGATCACACCATGAATCGGCTTGAACGAATCCAACGCTCGTTGACGAAGAAATCGCTGCCTCGTTTTGAGATTGGCGACACGGTCCGTGTCCACGTGAAAGTCATCGAGGGAGAAAAGGAGCGGATCCAGGTGTATGAGGGCGTAGTGATCGCCCGCAAAGGGACGCTGAACACCGAGATGTTCACCGTGCGCAAAGTGTCCTATGGTGTGGGAGTCGAGCGGATTTTCCCCGTGCACTCACCGATCGTGACGCGCATTGAGGTCGTACGCCAAGGGAAAGTCCGCCGCGCGAAGTTGTATTACCTGCGCGGGAAGAAGGGCAAGTTTGCCAAGGTCGAAGATCGCGAGTTCGTGGGAGAGTCGAAACGCCAGCCCGGAGCCGCTCAGACTGAGCGAGTCTCCGAAGAAACGGCTGAGCCTGCAGGCGCTGCAAAATCATAGTCACAGGCGCTCCGAATCGTTCGCGAGCCTGATCGCGAGTGCCCGCTGGTAGTATGACACCCCAGGGCGATCTCGTGGAACCCACCGACGATTTTGAAGTAGAAGCTCGGAGATGCGGCTATCGGCGTGTCGCCGGTCTTGACGAAGCCGGTCGAGGTCCCCTCGCCGGTCCTGTCGTGGCAGCCGCGGTGATTCTCCCCGCACGCTGCCGTCTTACGGGAATCAACGATTCCAAACAGCTCTCAGAGTCCGAGCGGGAAGGGCTCTACGACGTGATCGTCCGACGGGCGATCGGAGTCGGAATCGGAATTGCCACCGAGCGGGAAATCGACAGCCTGAACATTCTCGAGGCCACACGAACGGCGATGCGTCGGGCGATCGATGCGCTCGCCGTGGCGCCGGATTGTCTGTTGACCGACGCCATGGACCTCCCGGGCCTCGGCATTCCCCTGCGCGCCATCATCAAGGGCGACGCCTTGTCACGCTCGATCGCCGCGGCGTCGATCGTGGCGAAAGTGACGAGGGACCGATTGATGGCGGACTATCATCGGACCTACCCCCAATACAATTTTCTTTCCCATAAGGGATACGGAACGGAAGAACATTTGCAACGATTGGCCGAGTACGGCCCCTGTTCGCTTCATCGGCGGACGTTCGCACCGGTTGCGGCTGTGCTGACAGGACGTGATTCCTGAGGCAGACCTCCGCTGCCTGAAGCCTACATTCCTACGGACGATTGAGCGGCAATGCTTGACCCCCGGCGACTCTTTGGGCAAGAAGGAGAATCAGTAGCGGAACGGTACTTGCGTCGGAAAGGCTATCGGGTCCTTGAACGCAATGCACGTTCCTCGGTGGGGGAACTGGATTTGGTCGTGGAGGATGGCGCGGTGCTGGTGTTTGTCGAAGTCAAATCGCGCCACAGCGATGCCTACGGTGGCGCCGTCCATGCTGTGCATCAACGCAAGCAGGACAAACTGATCCGATTGGCCGCCCAATATCTGGCCCGCCATCACATCACCAATCGGCTGTGCCGGTTCGATGTCGTATTGGTGCAGGGGACGGAAGCGAGCGAGGCTCAGATTCACCATATTCAAAATGCCTTCGAAGTGTCGGGAGACGATCTCCGGTGGTGACACCCAGATGATTCAACTGATTCACGTCTTCAAGTACTATAATCGGAGAGCGGCGCTCACGGATGTCACGCTCGACATCGAAAAGGGCGAATTCGTATTGCTGATGGGACCGAGCGGGTCCGGGAAATCGACGCTCCTCCGGATGCTGATCGGGGCCGAACAGCCGGACGACGGACATGTGTTCGTGCAGGGCAAGAACGTCACGAAACTCAAGTCTTCGGAAATCCCCTATCTGCGCCGAAAGATCGGGACGGTCTTTCAAGACTTCCGCCTCTTGCCGAAAAAGTCCGTCTTTGACAACGTGGCGCTGCCGCTGGTCGTGCAGGGAGCCTCGGCGGTCGACATCCGCCGCAAGGTGACCGAGGCGTTGCGAGCGGTCGGTGTAGACCACAAGCGAGACCAGTTGCCCGTCGGTTTGTCGACAGGAGAGCAACAGCGCGTCTGCGTTGCCCGGGCGATTGTAAACGGTCCGGTGGTGTTGCTGGCCGATGAGCCGACCGGGAATTTGGATCCCGGACTTACCAGCGAGATCATGGAACTCTTCAAACTCATCAACGCCCGTGGCACGACGGTCGTTGTGGCCACTCACGATCCGCTCGTCATGGCGCAAGTTAATCGACGGGTGGTCAAGCTGGAGCAGGGGATGTTGCTGCCGGAACAGCGGGTGCTGGCATGAGAACCATCTTCTACCTGTTACGGGAGGCGTGGGCCAACCTCCGGACCAACCGGACCACGACGATGGTGGCCATCCTGACCACGGCCTTTACACTGGCCTGTGTCGGCATTTTTCTGTTGCTCTTTGTGAATCTGCGCGCCGCGGCCGGCTGGCTCCAGGAGGACGTCAAGATTATGGTCTATCTGGATGATCGGGTCTCGCGCGAATCGGCGGCGACGATCGAACAACAGTTGCGAAGCGATCGTGCGCTCGCGTCATTAGTGTTTATCTCCAAAGAACAGGCGCTCGGTGAATTCAAAGCACAGTTTCCGTCAGAATCCCATCTCCTCGAGGGGTTGGGGCAGAATCCGTTGCCGGCCTCGTTTGTCGTCACCTTATCCCCGCAATATCGCGCGCCGGATGCCGTCAAGCGCTGGGCGGAACGTGTCCGGACTATCACAGGGGTTGCGAAGGTCGATTATAATCAGGATTGGATCAATGCCTTGGCGACCGTGATACGGTCCATTGAGTTGATTGCCATCGGAGTGGGAGTCGTGTTGTCGGCCGCGGCGGTGACGATTATCGGAAATACGATACGGCTCACGCTCTATGCGCGGCGTGACGAATTGGCCATTCTTCGGCTCATCGGAGCGACCAGGACCTTTATTCACATCCCCTATCTGCTGGAAGGAGCGGCGCTGGGTGCCTTAGGCAGTACGGTGTCGCTGATCATGTTGAAGGTCGTCTACGAAGTGTTTCGACAACAAGTGCGTGCGATGGGCCGCCTGGCCGGTTTGGAGCAGATGGTGACATTTTTCTCTCCTGAGATCTGCCTAGCATTGATCATCGTCGGGATGGGGCTCGGCTGCGCCGGCAGCTTCGTCTCGCTGCGGCGTTTCGTGGAGGCGAAGGTATGACGAGGTCGAGGCAGCTGTTGCTCGCCGCCGTGATCGCGGGAAGTCTCTCTCCCATGGTATCGATCGGAGCCGGAACCGACACGCTGAGCGACAAGATCGAAAAGGAACGCAAGACGCTCGATCAACTCAAGGATCAGATTGAAGAAAAGCGCAAGCAAGCGGATGAGGCAGGCAAAAAGCGCGATTCGGTGTTACAGGGGCTTCAATCATTGGACGAACGACTCGTCCAATATCGACAGGCGCATCAGGATATCAGCCGGAAGGTCCGGAAGAAGGATCAGGAAATCGACACGCTCACGCGGCAGATGTCGTCTCTCCGGGAGCACATCGACGAACGTCGGGATGCGATCTTAGCCCGCCTGCGCATCCAATATATGGAAGGGCGGCTGGGCCATTGGAAAACGCTGCTGGCCTCGGATTCGTACGGTGACTTCCAGCGGCGGCTTTTGTATCTTTCTGCCGTCTCGGAACGGGACTATGCACTGATGGAAACCTTCCGCGCCGATGTCGAGCTGATGCAACGAGCGGAGCGCCAACGGGAGGACGCCCGTACCAACATGCTGGTCTATAAGCAGAGCACCGAAAAACACCTGAACGATATCAAAGCGCTCAAAAAGGAAAAGAGGGTGTATCTGACCAGCATCACCCATGAAAAGGAATCGTACGAGCGAGCCCTGCAGGAGCTTGAGCGATCCGCCTCGCGGGTCGACAGCCTCCTGCGCGAACTGGAAAACCGCCGTCGCGCTGCGATGGTCAAGCCCCCCGCCGGGAGCCTGCCGCGCGGATTGAAAGGCCTACTACCCTGGCCGGCGGAAGGGAGCGTCATCACGTATTTCGGCCGGCAGAAACATCCGACCTTCAATACCTACGTGCAGCGGAAGGGCATTGAAATCCGGACGTCCGAAGGGAGCAGCATCCATGCGGTCATGCCGGGCACCGTGGTCTATGCCGACTGGTTGAAAGGATACGGACTCGTTATAATTATCGATCATGCCAACGGGTTCTTTTCACTCTACGCCCATGCGTCCAAGATTCTCACCTCGGTAGGAGCGCAGGTGACGGCCGGTCAGGCGATCGGCGAAACCGGAGATACGGGCATGACGGGCGAAAATACTTTATACTTCGAGCTGCGAGAGGGGGCGGACCCCGTCGACCCCCTCCAATGGTTGGCGAAACGATAACGAACGCGAAAGGATGTGAGAACCATGGAACAGTATCCACGACGACGTTTCTGGCTGATGGCACCGCTGATCGCGATCGCGATCGCGATCGTGTTCGGGGTCCTCATCGGCAAAGGCTGGGAGCGAACGGGGCATGCGACGGAAACGTATGAGGAACTGAAGACCTTTTCAGAGGTCCTGACCCAGGTGCAGAAAAATTATGTCGATGAGACCAAAGTCAAGGACCTCGTGCAGGGAGCGATTCGCGGCATGTTGTCGACCCTCGATCCCCACTCGGCCTATATGACGCCCGAGATGTACAAGGAGATGCAGGTGGAGACGAAGGGTGAGTTCGGCGGCGTCGGGATCCAGATCGGCGTGAAAGAAAATCGCCTGGCTGTGATCGCGCCGATCGAAGGCACGCCCGCTCACCGTGCGGGTATCAAAGCCGGCGACTTCATCACCAAGGTCAACGATGAGTCCACCAAAGATCTGACGCTGATGGATGCGGTGCAAAAGATGCGGGGACCGAAGGGGACCAAGGTGAACCTGACCGTGCAACGGGACGGCACACCGGACCTCCTGCAGTTCACGCTCATCCGCGATACGATCAAGATCGAGAGCGTCAAAGCCAAAACGATGGAGAATATGGGGTACGTCCGGTTGACTCAGTTTCAGGAAGCGACCGGCCGGGATCTGAGCAAAGCGCTGAAACAGTTCAAAGAGCAAAAAGTTCAAGGGACGATCTTGGATTTGCGGAATAATCCGGGCGGGTTACTGACGGCAGCGGTGGAAGTGTCCGAGCAATTCCTCCCCAGCGGGAAGTTGGTGGTCTACACGAAAGGGCGCGAGAGTAAGAAGGACGAATGGTTAGCAAAAGGCAAGGATCAGATGGAAGACGCCCCTATGATTATTCTGGTGAACGAAGGGTCGGCCAGCGCGTCTGAAATTGTTGCCGGGGCGTTGCAGGATTGGGGACGGGCGGTGATTGTCGGGACGACGTCGTTTGGGAAGGGTTCGGTGCAGACCATACTCCCGCTCGGGGACGGGTCGGGGCTGCGCCTCACCACGGCAAAGTACTACACCCCGAAGGGCCGGTCGATCCAGTCGACGGGCATCACGCCGGATATTGTCGTGAAGGTGCAACCAACGACCACGGCGAAGGCGGGCGAGGGGAAGTCGGGTGAAAAAGAAGCTGACGCCAAGACCGCAAAACCGCCGGCCGCGAAAGACCAACCGGCTACGAACGGGAAACCGTCGGAAGAGGGAACCAAGAACGGGACGACACCGGCGCCGCTATCGTTTGATGTGGCGGGCGAGCCTTCACTGGAGCAAGACGTGCAGCTGCAGAAAGCCGTGGAGCTCTTAAAGAGCTGGAAGATTTTCAAGGGACTCCCTCAGGCGCAGTCCTAAGTACGCAGCCGTCGAATGGCCTCCAGAAGCGTCTCCTCCGACCCGGAAAACCCGGGGATCGTCCGAAGCAGGTGCGATCGCACAAGCTGTTCGAGGGCGGGCAGGGTTCGAATGTTGAGACGGGTGTACAGGTAACTCACGAGTGATTCTGAGAGGCCCGGCAGGCCCGCCCAGTGTTTGACTTCGTCGGGAAGCGGGGTCCGCAACGCCTCATACGCTTGGAAGGTCCCCGTCTGCAAAATCTCCACAATCTTATCCGCTAAGTCCCGGCCGACCCCGTCAATGTCTTCCAGCACCTGTCGTCTCGCGACGTCCGCCACGTCTTCCTCAAGCCCCTCGATGCTGTCCGCCGCCCGGTGATAGGCTCTGATCCGATAGGGATTGTCGCGCCGCGCCGCCAAGAGGTCGGCCATGGATCGAAAGAGTGTCGCCACCTGTTGATTGTGCTCAAACATGGGGTGTACAAGGCAGATTCACAATAATAGTAATATTCTGCAACCGTGGAAGGGCCGGAGGCAAGGGGACCGGCGGGATATCGGGTTTGTTGACAACCGGTTTTCTGGTCCCATAGGATGACGGACATGGTCGAATCCATTCAAATCCAGGTGAACGGGGAATCGCGTCCCTGGCGGGCAGGGGCGACGGTCGGAGAACTGCTGCGCGAACTGGATATCACGAGCGAGCGCGTCGCGGTCGAGCTGAACCTGGAAATCCTGGATCGCAAAGAGTTTGATCGGCGCGGGATCAAGGACGGCGACCGGCTGGAGATTCTCAGCTTTATCGGCGGCGGCGGTGTAAATAGAGCAATCACTCCCAGGACCGTCGATAGTGTATGGAGTGGACGATGAACACGAATGATCGGCTGACGATTGCCGGACGAGAATTCAAATCCCGCTTGTGGGTGGGAACCGGCAAGTACAAGGATTTTATCGAAACGCAAAAGGCGATCGAAGCCTCGGGGGCTGAGGTCGTCACGGTCGCGGTCCGTCGGGTCAACATTACAGATCGTTCCAAAGAGAATCTGCTCGACTATCTCGATCCCAAGAAGTACGTCATCCTCCCCAATACGGCGGGGTGCTATACCGTCGAAGACGCCGTGCGCTATGCGCGGCTCGCGCGGGCGGCAGGCGTGTCCGATCTGGTCAAGCTCGAAGTGCTGGGCGATGAGAAAACGCTGTTCCCCGATACCGCCGGGCTGATCGAAGCCGCCAAAATTCTGATCAAGGAAGGATTCATCGTCCTGCCCTATACGAACGACGACCCCATCGTGGCCAAGAAGCTGGTGGATATCGGCTGCCCCGCGGTGATGCCGTTGGCGGCGCCGATCGGGTCCGGTCTAGGCATTCGTAATCCCTACAATCTCAAGATCATCATGGAGCAGGTCAAGATTCCCGTCATCGTCGACGCCGGTGTCGGGACGGCATCCGACGCGGCGCTGGCGATGGAGTATGGAGCCGACGCGGTGCTCATGAACACGGCGATTGCCGGTGCCCAGGATCCGATTGCCATGGCCGAAGCGATGAAATACGCCGTGCATGCCGGACGTCTGGCCTACAAAGCCGGACGCATTCCGCGAAAGTTGTACGCCACGGCCAGCAGTCCCATCGAGGGGATGTTATAGAGAAGTGCTGATTGAGTCTCAACACTCAGCACTTGCTGCGCAGTACTTCTCTCATGCCCGCCGTTGATTTTCGTCTGCTGCTCGTCACCGATCGTCAACAGACCGGTGGACGCCCGCTGCTCGATGTGCTGACGAGTGCACTCGCGGCCGGTGTCCGAGCCATTCAGCTTCGCGAACGCGATCTCTCTTCACGTGACCTGCTGCGTCTTGCACGGGACGTGCAGCGGCTCACGATCGCCTCAGGAGCTCAGCTCCTGATCAATGACCGCGTCGACGTCGCGATGACGCTCGACAACGTGGGCGTGCACTTGCGGGCGAATAGTCTGCCGGTCACCGTGGCGAGGAAACTGCTCGGAGGACAGCGTGTCATCGGACTCTCCGCGCATTCCGTCGACGAAGTGGTGCGCGGCGAAGCCGAAGGAGCCGATTATGTGGTCCTCGGGCCCGTTTATGAGACGCCGTCGAAAGCTATGTACGGCGCGCCGCTCGGAGTGCGTGCGCTCGAAGAAGCGTGTCGACGTATCCGCGTGCCGGTGATCGGCATCGGCGGAGTGACGGCGACGCGCGCGCGCGACGTGCGACGCGCCGGTGTGTTCGGCGTCGCGGTGGTAACGGCCGTGCTCGCTGCGGATGATGTCGAACGCGCGGTGCGTGAGTTGCTCGATGCAGTGTCGATGTCGTCGTCATGATCGTGATGTGCTCATATCGTCGTGCGAGATCTTGCAGTCCAGTTGACCGTGAAAAAAACGGATGATAGAATCCGCCAAGACTTGGACTTCTCGATCTTGATAAGGATTGACGCGAGTCCGCGAGCCTCTTCATGGGTGAGAAGAAAGAAAGTCCGAGCCGACTCCGGTCCCTCAGAGATTCCGTCAGGCACATCACGAATCGATTATCCGAGGGAGAAACGGACGTGATCCACCGAAACGACGAACATGCCCGTGAAGTCGACAAGCTTCGTGTGCAGATCCAGTCGATGGAAGACGAACTCCGCCGGCTGTATCAATCCCGGTACCAGCTCGACCAAGCCACCAAACAGAACGAGAAGTTGGTCGCCACGCTTCAGGAATCCAAGGCGCAGATCGAAGCCTTGCGCGCCGAAGTCGAAAAACTGACGGCACCGCCGTCCACCTACGCCATCTTTTCCAGTTTGAATCCGGACGGAACGGGGAACGTCTACGTCTCCGGACGGAAGATGAAGGTCAGCCTGCATCCGTCGATCAAAGCGAAAGCGCTCCGCAAGGGACAAGAGGTCGTCCTGAACGAGGCGCTCAACGTCATCGAGGCCAAGGCCTTCGACGTGCAGGGAGAAGTCGTCAGGCTGAAGGACGTGTTGGAAGGCAACCGCGCGTTGGTGACGCTGCATTTTGATGAAGAGAAAGTCGCCGAGCTGGGCGATCCGTTGTTGCTCGAGCGGCTGAGCGTCGGCGATCACCTGCTCTACGATCCGCGGTCTGGCTGCGTCATCGAAAAACTGCCGAAGTCCGAGGCCGAGGAGTTGGTCCTGGAAGAAGTGCCTGACGTCGACTATGCCCAGATCGGCGGGTTGCAGCATGAGCTCGAACAGGTGCGCGACGCCGTGGAATTGCCGTTCCTGCACCCGGCACTCTTCTCGGATTTCAAACTCAGTGCGCCAAAGGGCGTATTACTCTATGGGCCGCCGGGCTGCGGGAAAACATTGATCGCAAAGGCCGTGGCGAATTCCATCGCGAAGAAACTCGGGCATCTGACGGGCAAGGAAGTCCGCAGCTACTTCCTGCACGTGAAGGGGCCGGAGTTGCTGAATAAATATGTCGGCGAATCCGAGCGTCAGGTGCGCGAAGTCTTCAAGAAGGCGAAGGAACGGGCCGCGGACGGCAATCCCGTCATCGTGTTCTTCGATGAAATGGACGCACTCTTCAGAACACGGGGCACGGGGATTTCCTCCGATGTTGAGTCGACCATCGTGCCGCAGTTCCTGTCCGAGATCGACGGCGTCGAGCGGTTGCGGAACGTCATCGTGATCGGCGCGAGCAACCGGCAGGATTTGATCGACCCGGCCGTTCTGCGTGCCGGCCGGCTGGACGTGAAGGTCAGGGTCGGGCGCCCGGATGCCGTGGCGGCGAAGGATATCTTCTCCAAGTACCTGAGCCCGGACCTGCCGTTCGCCGAGGACGAGTTGAAGCGTCATGGCGGAGACGCCCAGGCGCTGGTCGAGCACTTAACCACGATAACCGTGGACGCGATGTACGCCGCCTCGGAGGAGAACAAATTCATCGAGGTGACCTACGCCAACGGTGAGAAAGAAATTCTCTACTTCAAAGACTTTGCGAGCGGTGCGTTGATTGAAGGCATCGTCGCGCGAGCGAAGAAGTACGCGGTCAAGCGCGCGATTGCGCAGGAAGGCCGCGGGCTGCGCTCCGAAGATCTGATCCGCGCGATCCGGGAAGAGTTCAAGGAGCACGAAGACCTCCCCAATACGACCAACCCCGATGACTGGGCCAAGGTCGCCGGCAAGAAAGGTGAAAAGATCGTCCACCTCCGGACGATCAGCGGCGGATCGACCGAGTCGCGACAGATTGAAACCATGACGACGGGCCATTATCTGTAAGACCTGACTCCATGCCAGACGTGAAACCGCCGACGACTTCTCGCGTACTGGGAACGGAAACGGAGTTCGGGATCGCGTCACGCGATGCCACTGCTTCCGATCCCGTGTCGAACTCGATCGCCGTGATCGGGCATTACCCCGGACTGCCGGCGCCGCAAGCCATCTGGGATTACGAAAACGAGAACCCGTTGCTCGACGCGCGGGGATTTGAGGTGGACGGGGAGCGGGAACGGCCCAATCCGGACTACAACCGGCAACTCAATAAGGTGTTGGCGAACGGCGGACGTCTCTACGTCGATGGCGCCCACCCCGAGTACTCGATTCCCGAATGCACCAACGCGCGGGAAGTCGTGGCGTTCGAGCGGATCGGGGAGCGCATCCTCGCCCAGTCTCTTGATCGCATGACGAGCGCGAGGGGCCGCGAACTGTGCGTCATCTACAAGAACAACTCCGACGGGAAAGGCAATAGCTACGGGTACCACGAGAACTATCTCGTCTCTCGATCGGTGCCGTTCGACCGTCTGGTCAAGGTGCTCGCGCCGTTCTTCGTGACCAGGCCCATCTATGCCGGGGCGGGGAAGGTCGGAGCGGAGAACCAGACCAGTCCGGCCGAGTACCAGATCTCCCAACGAGCCGATTTCTTCGAATGCCTCGTCGACCTCAATACGATGGTCCGGCGGCCGATCGTCAATTCACGCGACGAACCCCATGCCGACTACGGAAAATATCGCCGCCTGCACGTCATCGTCGGCGATGCGAACATGGCGGAGGTGTCAACCTATCTGAAAGTCGGAACCCTCAATATCGTGCTTGAGCTGGTAGAGGCAGGGGCGGACTTGCCGCAGTTCGACCTGGAAGATCCGGTCTTCGCGATCAAACAGGTGTCGCGCGACCTAACGATGAACGGCACGCTCAAGCTCGCCGGAGGTCGCGCCACGACTGCCGTGGCGATTCAGTGCGCATACCTGAAGGCGGCAATGAATTTCTACGCCTGCCACGAAATCAGCCAGGTCACCAAGGATATCCTGGTCCGATGGGAAGAGGTGCTGGAGAAACTCGAGCGGGACCCCCGGACACTGGTGCGCGAGCTGGATTGGGTGGCCAAGCGCCATCTCATCGAATCGTACATGGAGCGGAAGGGGTGCGGATGGGACGACCCGCGCGTGCGGCTCATGGATCTGCAGTACCACGACGTCCGTCAGGACAGGGGTCTCTACTACACGCTGGAGCGCAGCAACATGATCGAGCGTGTGGTGCAGGAGGCCGAAATCGTGCGCGCCGAATTCACGCCGCCTTCCGGGACCCGCGCCTACTTCCGCGGCCGGTGCGCCGGGAAGTTCGGCAAGTCCTTGTACGGTGCGAGCTGGACGTCTGTGCTCTTCGACATCGGCAACACCACCATTAAGAAAGTTCCGCTCATGGACCCGCTTCGCGGGACCGAGTCGCTGACCGCCGAACTGTTCGAACAGTCAGACAGCGCGGCGTCTTTGCTCGAGAGACTGAAGGCGTGATCGCAGTGGGCCACGTTCCCTCCTGACGCCACCATGAAGCTGCCATTTCTGCCAAACCATGACGACGCGAGTTTCTTCAACTTCCTGACCCGTCACCATCCCGACCTCACCCCTGCAGGCAGGAGTTGGACCGCTTCGACGCCGGCTCCGATCGAATCGCCTCGTGCGCAGGTGCCGATGACAGTTCCCCAGGCCACGACGGTTCTGGCGATCAAGTACCAGCAGGGGGTGGTGATTGCGGGCGATCGGCGCGCGACCGAAGGGTACCAGATTGCCGAGCGGCGGATCGAAAAGGTGTTCAAAATCGACGAGTATTCCGCCATGGCGATCGCGGGAGCCGCCGGGCCGTGCATCGAAATGGCCAAGTTGTTCCAAACCGAGTTGGAGCACTACGAAAAACTCGAAGGGGTCCAACTGTCCTGCGAGGGGAAGGCCAACAAGCTCGGACAGATGGTCAAGGCCAACCTGCCGATGGTGTTTCAGGGGCTCGTCGTGATGCCGCTCTACGTCGGCTACGATATGAAACGCACCGAAGGGCGGATCTTCAAGTACGATCTCGCCGGAGGACGCTACGAAGAGTCGGACTATCATGCCATTGGATCCGGCGGCAAAGATGCGCGCAATACGATGCGGGAACATTTCACAAAAGGGATGGCCGAACAGGATGCGCTGAAACTGGCCCTCCTTGCCCTTTACAACGCGGCGGATGACGATGTCGGGACCGGCGGGCCGGATCTTGTGCGGGGTATCTATCCGACGGCCAAAATCGTGAATGCCACCGGCATCACCGACGTGTCCGAACAACAGATCCGCGGAATCTACGACGGGGTCCTCGCCACCAGACGGTCCAAGGAGAGCTGATCATGCCGCTGCCCTACTACGTCTCACCCGAGCAGATGATGCAGGACAAGGCGGAGTATGCCAAGAAAGGCATCGCCAAGGGCCGGTCGATCATCGCCATGGAATATGCCGACGGGATTCTCTTGGCGGCGGATAACCCCAGCGCGTCGCTCCACAAAATTTCCGAGGTCTACGACAACATCGCCTTCGCGGGAGCGGGGAAGTACAGCGAGTTCGAAAACCTGCGCAAGGCGGGCATCCGTCACGCCGATCTCAAGGGGTTCATGTACAGCCGCGAAGACGTCACGGCACGGTCTCTGGCGAACGGCTATTCCCAGAGCCTCGGCACGATCTTCAGTCAGGAACTCAAGCCGCTCGAAGTCGAAATTCTCGTCGTGCAGGTCGGACATAACGGCCATACCAACGAAATCTACCGGATTTCCTTCGACGGGAGCATCATCGACGAAAAGAGTTTTGCGGTGATCGGTGGGAAATCCGATGCCGTCCAGACGGCGCTGAAGGACAAAGCGGCGGCCCAGCCGCCGAACCTCAAAGCCGTGCTGAGCCTCTGTGTCTCGGCGCTGGAACAGACCTCCAATCAGAAATTGCCGGTCGAGGGGCTGGAAGTCGCCGCGCTCGATCGGACCCGTGACGGCCGAAAATTCCGTCGGTTCTCTCCTGCCGAGATCAAGCAACTCCTCTCCGCGTAGCAGGATGCTGAAAAAGTCCGTCAGCTTTGTTCTCGCGTCGCTTAGAGGCTCACCGTACGGGACAAAGTACGCCTCGCCTCTTCGCTCACTGCGGCCGCGCTGAACGGCCTTTTTGACCATCCTGCAGGGTGCACTGATGCCATCCGCGATTGCGCGCCCCCTGTGTTTCCCCTGTGGTCACATCTTTTCCACCAACTAGCTAGTTCCGTTTGATTGCCATTCTCGACGTTCAGTTGAAGAAGGCCGGGCTCGCGTGTATTCTGTTAACATTAGTTATGATGCCCCCCGGACCCATGAAACAGCGGATCTTCGGCCTGGAGAATGAGTATGGCCTGATCTTCTCCCCGAACGGCCGCATCTATCTGCCGATGGAGAAGGTGCTGGGTTATATCTTCGAAGGCCTGATCCCCAACAGCTGGCCCTCCAACGCGTTCCTCGTCAATGGCGCGCGGTTCTACCAGGATACGGGGTGCCATCCGGAGTATTCGACGCCGGAATGCGACAACATCCTCGATCTCGTCGTGCACGACAAGGCCGGAGAGCGGCTGCTCGAAGCGTGTCTGCCGGCGGCGGAGGAACGGCTGCGCGAGGAAGGCCTCTCGGGCGAGATTTATATCTTCAAGAACAATACCGACTCGCTCGGCAACACCTACGGCTGCCACGAAAATTTTCTCATGCGCCGCGACGTCGATTTCTGGAAGGTCACGGAACAGCTGATTCCGTTTTTCGTGACCAGGCAAATTTACACCGGCGCGGGAAAAGTGCTGAAAGTTTCCGGCAAGCCGCAGTTTTTCATCTCGCAACGCGCCCAGCACATTCACGAAAAGACTTCCTCGTCGACGACCTCCTCGCGCAGCATCATCAATACCAGGGATGAACCGCACGCCGATGCCGAACGGTACCGCCGCCTGCACATCATCGTCGGCGATTCCAACATGTCCGAATATGCCACCTATCTGAAGGTGGGGACCGCCGCGCTGGTCCTCTCCATGATCGAAGAGGGCTTCACCGTGCACGGCATGGAGCTGGAAGATCCGGTCAAGGCGATCCGTGAAATCTCCCGCGACGCCACGCTCAAACGCAAAATCAAACTGGACGACGGCCGGCAGATGACCGCGATCGAAATTCAGCGCGTCTACCTGGACCGGGCGCAAGACTATCTGGCGCAGCAGGACCACGATCCGATCCACGACGATGTGTTCGAACGATGGGCCTCGATGCTCGATCGATTGGAAGACGATCCGATGCAGTTGGTCCGGGAAGTCGACTGGATCACCAAGAAACACCTCATTCAGTCGTACGCGGACAAGAAGGGATGCGGCTGGGACGATCCGCGGGTCTTCCTGCTCGATCTCCAGTTCCACGACGTGAAGCGGACGCGCGGGTTGTATTATCTCATGGAGTCGCGCGGGCTCATCGAGCGGATCGTCGGGGAAGAATCGGTCCAACGGGCCATGTCGACGCCGCCGCAGACCACGAGGGCCAAGGTGCGCGGCGATTTCATCCGCTTCGCCCGGGCGAAGAATCGCTCGTATACGGTGGACTGGACCTATCTCAAACTGAACGGCTATTGGGAGGAAACGATCCTCTGTATGGATCCCTTCAGCGCCGTGAATCGGCGGGTGGATGAGCTCGTGTCCCAGGTCTCGGGATTACGGTTCTACCGATGATTATTCCGGCGATCAAAAAAGCCCGACTGCGCATCTCGCAACTCGACCGCACGGTCGTGACGGCGGTCGTGCTGCTGGCCAGCGTGTTTCCCGTCGAGCTGTTTCCGAATACGCCGACGCAGCCGAAAGGCATCGACGGGCAGTACAGTGGCAAGCAGGGCCAGGTAATTGTAGTCAAGATCCCTGCTGATGAACAGGCCACGGAGGTCCGGGGAACGTTCCTCACGCGGGCGATTCCGTTTTTCCCCGATCCCCGGTCGGCAGGGGCGCCGGGCTATGTAGGTCTACTCGGGATCGACATGCAGGATGAGCCGGGAACCCATGAATTGGCGATCGACGTTCAATCGGGCGAGCAGGTTCGCAAGCTGAGCTTCAACGTACTGGTGGTCAAAGAAAAATTTCACGTCGAGCATCTCACGCTGCCCAAGGACAAGGTCGACCTCGATGAAAAAAGCCGGGCGCGGTGGAAGGCCGAGCAGGAACAGGTGAAGCTAGCCCTGGCGGAAAATTCACGTCTCCGGTTGTGGCGGAGCGACTTCATCGAGCCGGTCAACGGCAAACGCACCGGCATCTTCGGCAGTGTCCGGATCATGAACGGCCAAGCCAGGAGCCCCCATAACGGCGAAGACATCGGCGCGCCGATCGGCACCGACGTGGCGGCCACCAACGACGGGATTGTGCGGATCACCGTCGATCACCTCTTGTCCGGCCGGGGAGTCTATGTCGACCATGGCCTCGGCTTCTACTCGATGTATTTCCATTTGTCGGAAGTTCTCGTCAAAGACGGCGATTTAGTGAGGGCGGGCCAGATCATCGGCAAGGTCGGTGTGACCGGCCGTGCCACCGGGCCGCATCTCCATTGGGGCGTCAAATTGAACGGTGCTCGTGTGAACCCCTATGCGTTGCTCGATCTCCCGTTCAAGAACGGCTCTTCCCCCGCCACGACGGTCGCTGCTCCGGAAACAGCCGCTCCCGTGCCGGCCGTTCCAGTGAAAGATTAGCCTGCATCACTTCGAGCGGGCTGAAGGCCGGATAGGCCCAGATACTCCGTCCGTGTACGCCATGCGTCATACGCGCCTAGCGTTCGGATCTAGGGCGATGTCTTGAGGGGAAAGCGGTATGCTGCATCAGCTCTACCGATAAGGCTCCCTCAGAAAGATCTTCGGTGACCAGCACCGACCACTTGCAAGCGGAACAAACTCCAGCAGAGGACCAGGTACCGAACCGCCGTCCGCGGTTGCCGCTCTACACGCAAGTCCTCATCGCCGTGGCCTGTGGAACGGCATTCGGAGCCGCGTTCGGCCAGGAACCCTACTGGGGCGGACTGCGCAACGAAGACCTCGGCCAGCTCGGCCTGTTCGTCGTCACGCTGCTCAAGACGCTGGCGATTCCGCTCATCTTCTTCGCGATCGTCGATGGGTTCATGCGCACCAACATCCCGCTGGGCCAGGGCACCAGGCTGCTTGCCATCTGCCTCATCAACGTCTCGGTTGCCATGACGATCGGCCTCGTGATCATGAACACCTGGAAGCCGGGTCTGGCCTGGTCCGACCACATGGATGAGCTGCTGAATGTCATGCCCGGCTCAACAGCATCGTCGGCCGCCTCGTCCAAAGGGTTCGCGTCGGATCAGCTGAAACCGTTTGAAAGCCTTGTCGCCTATATTCCGCAGAGCATGCTGCGCCCCTTCGCGACGAATAACGTGATCGGGGTCGTGATACTCGCGCTCGTCACGGGCGCCCTCCTTCGCCGAGTGCGGACCGCGAGGGAATCGAGCGGGAGGGGGGCAGGCAGACTCGCGGAGGGAATCGAGCACGTCTATCGCCTGCTCATGCAGGCGCTCGGCTGGATCGTCCGTGCCATCCCCTTCGCCGTCTTCGGCGTCCTGGCCTATGTCGTCGGGAGGGCCGGGATCGGCGCGTTCTCCGTCCTCTGGATTTTTCTCGCCGCGACGCTGCTCGGCCTCGGGCTGCATGCGCTGGTCTACTATCCCGCCGTCGCCTGGCTCGTCGGCAAGAAGCCGCCCAAGGAATTCTTCGGCCAAAGCGCCGATGCAATCATGACCGCCGTGTCGTGCAACAGCAGTCTGGCCACCGTCCCGGTCACGCTCCGGTGCCTCGAACGGATGAAGGTCTCACCCGAATCCGCACGCCTCTCCGCCTGCGTCGGCACCAACCTCAATAACGACGGCATCACCCTCTATGAAGCGATGGCCGCGCTCTTTCTCACGCAGGCGCTGGGGTTCCATCTGCCGATGGCCAATCAGCTCCTGATCGTCATGGCATCGATCGTCGCTGGCGTCGGGGTGGCGGGAATTCCGGAAGCGGGCCTGATCGTCTTGCCGCTCGTCCTCTCTGCGGCCGGGTTGCCGAATCACATCATTGCCGCCGCGATTCCATTGATCCTCACGGTCGATTGGATCATTGCCAGAGCCCGCTCAGGCGTGAATGTCCTGAGCGATATACTCGTTGCCATCCTCCTCGACATCGGGCGTGACAAGCAGACTGCCGCCGAACCCATCCCGTTGTTGTCCGGATCCTCGGAGCCCAACACCACGATGTCCCGCTGAGCGCGTCTCGCCAGTCCTGTTGCTCGCGCTCGTCCATCTGGTTTATGTGGTTTGTTTGGTTCGTTTCGTTGGTCCAATCGATGGACGAAATTAACCAGATAAACCAGAACAACCAGACAAACGAAATAAACGGGACAAACCAGAGAAACCGCCATTCAGATGGATAATTCCGGTTGTACAAGCGGGTGGCGGCCAGTAAGCTGGATGAGGGCGTGTGGGACCGCCTTGAGAGCGTGAGAAAACCGAAGACCAATATCTGGACGCTGGTCCTCGCGATCGCCTTCGCCTGTGCCGTGGCAGCGCTGGACCTGCAGCCTCGATTTCAGGGCGTGCCCTGGTATGGATTCTTCGTCGTCCCGGTCATCTGGGTCGCCCTCTGGTCTGCGGAGGACGATGTCTGTCCACTCATTGCCGTGGCTGTTATCGTCACGGGTCTCACGATCGTCCGAAGCCACATCTCCCTCCGCATCCTGGCGCTGGCGCCGGTCGTAGACCGCCTCATCGTCGTGAGCATCGTATGGCTCACCGTTCTCCTCGCCATTCTGCGGAAACGCACGCGCCGCACGTTTAAATGGATCACCCTTGCCGGGAGGCAGTGGGAACCGGACAACTCCGGCAACCAGACACACAAGACCAACTAAACGACCCGGACAAACCAGACAAACCCGCCTCCCGCCTGCCCTGAGCATGTCGAAGGGCCTCCCGTGTCGCAAGCTATTAGCCATCAGCTCTCAGCTCTTCAGCCCCCCTCGCATCACGCGTCACGTTTCACGTCTTGCAAGCTCTCAGCCATCAGCTCCTTGGTCCTGCCATACGCCATACGCTCTTATTCCCTGACGCCTCCCATCCGCGACGCTCGTCCCGCTCTTCTCTGTTGCACCATCCGCACGGTCAGCAGAACCCATTGCAAAGGGCATGAAATCGCCGTACAGTTAGGCCATCACCTTGGAGGGTGGCGCCTATGCCAAAATCAGTAGCAGAACTGGAGCGGGAAGCCCGGCGTTTGCCGGCACAAGAGCGTGCACTGCTGGCGCAACACTTGATTGCCAGCATCGATCCCGGAGAGGATATCGATGCGGAAGCAGCCTGGCTGGAAGAAGCTGAACGCCGCTACCAAGCCTACCGTCAGGGTAAACTAACTGCCAAGCCAGTCGATCAAGTCTTTCGTGAAGCAAAATCCCAACTCAAATGACCGTCGTCGTGTTTCTTCCCCCCGCTCAGGAGGAAATGACGGAGGCGGCACGGTTTTATGAAACCGAATCAATGGGGTTAGGAACGGAATTTCTCGCTGAGGTTGAACGGACGGTTGCAGCAATCACCTCCCATCCAAAGGCCGCTCCGAAAGTAAAGCAGGACATCCGACGTCGTTTATTGAAGCGATTTCCTTTCGGCATCTTGTATGCCGCCACCATGGACGAAATCGTGGTCCTCGCCGTCATGCATCTCCGCCGCCGCCCCGGTTACTGGCAAGACCGCCTTGGCTCATCAAACCCATCACAGTAAAGAGCCGTTCACAGACCCCGCGCCTGCCCCAGAAGAATACGTGCATTCCATCTCCTCAGTCCGATCAACGAGATAGACCGATCTCGCCATTAGCTATCAGCGATCAGCCATCAGCACTCTGCTTGTGTCATACGCGATACGCCATACGCTCTGGCTCCCTCGGCCAGCAGCACTCAGCACTTTCGGGTCCTCTGCTGCTAGGCTTCCTGAATCCGCACGAACTGGCGCGCGCCGCGCAAGTCATCCATCGTGCACAGATTCAGTTCCAGCAGCAGATGCTCCAGTGCTGCAACCCGGGCCGTCACCTCCGGCAGCACGATGTCGATTCGATCGATCAACTCGTCCAGTCGGCGATGGAGCCCAGTTCCTCCGCTCTCAGCCGACGGGCCCTTCCTCACCCGCCCTGCCGGCCGACGTGGTCCCCGCTTGCGCGGACCTTTCCTCTTGGGTGGCATAGGTCCCTCCTCGTTCGATCGAATCCTCTACGCGTCTTTCCATAATTGGTCAAGCGCCATCGTGATGAAGACGCGGTCGTCTGACCAAGCTGAGCCGTCGGCTTGACCTTTATTCCATCTCGTCGTAATGTCCCTGACTCGTTCTGTTAACTGCCGGACGCGCACGGGGAGCCTGAGATGAAACGCCCGCCGTTCATGCACCCGCTCATTCCGGTCTGTCTCGCGCCTGTCGCGCTGCTGATTGGTCTGCTCATCCATCTTCTATGGCCTCAACGCATCTGGGTCGACGCGCCCCTGCATGCTGCCATCGAAGCGGTGGGCGGCTTGGCGGCGATCCTCACGGGGCTGGTGTTACTCGCGCGGAAAGGGGAGTGGGAAGACGAGCGGCTCCAGGGAGTGGCGAGCGGATTACTGGGCATGGGGATACTCGAAGAGTTCCACGCCGTGTCCTCGATCGGCGAGGGCTTCGTGCTCCTGCGCAGCGCAGCCAGCCTCCTCGGGGGCGTGGCCTTCTCGTTTGTGTGGCATCCGCGGGGACTGTTCGGTGAGCGGACCAGAGAACTGATTCCCTATCTCGTCACCGCCGTCGTGGTCACCTTCGGGACGGTCGTCATCGCCGCTCCCCAGCACCTGCCCCGGTTCACGGTGGAGGACCAATTCGCGCCGATCGCCCTCGCGGTGAACGGCGTCGCCGCCCTCTTGTTCCTCGCCGGTGCGGCGGGGTTTTGGCTCGAGTCCAGACGGACCGGCAGGCCGGAACATCAGCTCTTGGCATCGTTGGGGATCCTGTTCGGTTTGGCCGAAACGATGTTCCTCTTTTCGGCCCCGTGGCATAGCGAATGGTGGGTCTGGCATTTCGTGCGATTGGCCGCCTACGTGCTGGCGCTGACGTATGTGAGCCGCGGCTATCTGCGAATGGTCGGAGAAACCCGACGCGCGCTGGCGGAGGCCAAACGGTCTGGACGGCGTCTGGCCTCGGAGTACGCGGTGACGCGAGTCTTGGCCGATCCGGTGAGCCTCAAAGACTTCGGCCACACCGTGTTGCAAGCGATATTGCAAGCGATCGGGGAGAGCCTCGACTGGGAATTGGGTATGTTCTGGGGGGTGGACGAGCCGCAACAGGAACTCCGGCTTGTCGATCTGTGGCATGCGCCGCAGATGGAGGCGGAGGCGTTCGTGCAGGATAGCCGCGGCCGGACGTTCCGGCGCGGCGAGGGACTCGTCGGACGAACCTGGGCGGCCGGCAAGCCGATCTGGATTCCCGACGTGGTCGCGGACCCCACGTTCCGGCGGGTCACGATGGCCGAAAAGGTGGGCCTGCGCGGCGCATTCGCCTGTCCGGTTCAGAAAGGCGACGAGACCTACGGCGTCATGGAATTTTTCTTCCGTGAAGTCCGTGAGCCGGATCAAGACGACTTCCACATGGTGGCCAATCTCGGGATGAGGCTCGGTCTGTTCATTGACCGCAAGCGGATCGAAGAGGAACTCCGCCGAACCGAAGCCCGCCTGGTGGAGGAGCAGCGGTTGGCCGAAGTGGCGCGAGTGGCGGGCGATATCGGCCACGATCTCAAGAACTTGCTCATGCCGATCCAGAGCGGAGCCGCACTCCTGGAGGGAGAATTGCGGGACTGTTTCACACAGTTGCCGGAGCCAGCGGTGAACGCGATGAAGCCGGGGTACGAGGTGGCGCAGGAGCTCATCGAGATGATCAGACGATCGTCACACCGCATTCACGACCGGGTCAAAGAGATCGCCGATTCGGTGAAGGGCCTGACGCGGCCCCTGCAGTTTGCCCCCTGCCGCGTCACCGACATCGTGTCGGGCGTGTACGCGACGCTCCACATCCTGGCCGACGAACGCCAGGTCCTCCTTCGCACGGAGAGGCTCGAGACCCTGCCGGTGATTCAGGCCGATGAAAGCCGGCTCTTCAACGCCATCTACAACCTGGTGAGCAATGCGATCCCCGAAGTGCCGTCGGGTGGTTCGGTGACCGTGCAGGGCCGCACGGATCCATCAGGGAAAAAGATCGTGCTGTCGATCATCGACACCGGGAAGGGCATGTCGCCCGAGGTCCGGGACAGTCTCTTCACCTACCAGGCGATCAGCCGCAAAGTCGGCGGGACCGGACTCGGCACGAAGATCGTGAAAGACGTGGTGGACGCCCATGGAGGCACGATCACGGTCGAAAGCAAGGAAGGGATGGGCACGTCATTCCATGTCACGCTCTCGGTCGACGGTCCCCCCGCTCGCTCTCGCCTCGCCTAACGCCTCACGTGCCGCAAGCTCTCAGCCATCAACTCTCAGCTCTTTGGTCGTGCCATACGCGATAAGCCATAAGCTCCTATCTGCAGTTCCCGTTCGTGCCATACGCTATACGCCATACGCTCGTATCCGCAGTTCCCGCCAGTCTCTCTATTGGGCGCTGGCCCGCAGCCCGTTCTTCTGAAAATGATTCGGCAGCGGCATGATGCAGTTCGGGTTGAACCCCGCCGCCTTCAGAGTATCGATGCTGCCCAGGACTTTGTCCTCCTGCAGATCGATCACCGTGATGGACCCGTCGCTCATCCCTTCCAAATTGAGAAAGCTGTTTTGGACGAACAGGTACCGTTCGTCAGGCGACAGGACCGTATGATGGGCGCCCCCCGCCGTTGAGACAGCTTTGAGAAACTTCGGCTGCCGCGGATCGGTATTGTCGTACAGATTGACGAACCCCGGCTTGGCCGTGGTGACGAACAGACGGTCTCCCTTCTTGTTGTACATCATTTCCAACGGCATCCCTTGTTCACGTGGACCGAAGTCATCAATCTGATTGAACGAGAAGGCCTTGGTCTTAGGATCCCAGACCCCCACCCATAGCGTCCCTTCCAACATGTTGGTGACGTGTACGACCGGCGGATTCGCGTTCGGCGAGAACATGACCTCGACGGGAGCCGCCTTGGCGGGAGACGGCTTCGATGAGACCTTATAGGTGGACAGGACTTTCCCGGTACTCGCTTCCAACATAGTAACCGTCTCACCCGCCTCCGACATGTCCGGTTTGACAGTGCTCGTGACCAGAATGCGATCAATGCCGTTGTGAATGGCAATGCCGTGCGGATAGAGGATAAAGGCCTCCGACGGCTGGGCCGCGCTGATCGTTTTGATCGGCTGGTCCTTCACGGCGTCTCCCATAATCACGTTGCTCGAGCCCATGCAGGTCAGAAACCATGTCTTGTTGTCTTCCGACACCACGATGTCTTCGCCGAGCTGACAGTCCGGCACGGGGATGGCGCGCAGCCGGTAGGGAAACTGGGTGAGATTGACGACGTGGAGGAGGGGTTTCCCCAAGGCCGTGATGTAGGCTTTGCTCTTATCGCGGTTGAAAAAAATGTGGTGGGCGACGAGGTCGGACGGAAGCGGGATCTCCATCAGGATCTTCCCGAAGTCTGACGACGCGGGATCAATGTCCATGATCGCGATCCCTTCCCGCCTCACCTTCTGATCAGGCTTACTCTCAAAGTTCAACAGGGCCAGAATCTCCGCCGAGGCCAGAGACGTACACGCAAGACACAGCCCGACGGCGAACGAGCAGAGTCGGAGCAGTTTCATCGAAGAACCTCCAGTGACAGACATGCGATGCCTCCTTTGGATGTAAGATCCGGTTGGAAAACGTTGTCAGGATCGTTGATACGACATGCCGCACTATAGCGCGATCACATGGGTGGAGTCTTATCCGAGCGTCTGGGTCTCTTGATCGTGTGATGCTCGGCCGCAGCTCACTTGACTGAGCGTCCGAGAGACTTTGCTGATGAACACAACGAGCGAGCTTGGAAGGACCATGTTATTCAACGCCCGCATGGAAATCCCTCCGACATCTTCCCAACCATCAAGCTCTGTACTCCTCTCCGAGGATTGAATCAACAGCTGCCGGATCCCTCACGCCGCTCGCTCTTAGCTATCAGCCATCAGCGATAAGCCCGTCCCGCGAGTCGCGCCTGTCCCGCCCGTCTCGCTCTCAGCGATCAGCTCTCAGCACTCAGCACTTCCGGCCCGCCTCCCGCTCAAGGTTCTTAGGCGCAACCTTCCTAGAGTTGGAGGCGGGGAGGTAGCTGGCGTTCCCAGGATGAATTGGCTAGACTACGGACAGGAGGTGAGTGATGAGTATCCGGCAATTGCTCCGGTCTAAGAGAAGGAAAATTCTTGAGATTGCCGCGCGCCATGGGGCACGGAAAGTGCGTGTGTTTGGATCGGTGGCGCGGGGAAAGACTCGGCGAGGAAGCGACATCGACCTCCTGGTTGAGATGGATGAAGGCCGGAGCCTGCTCGATCATGCCGCACTCATTCTCGACTTGGAGCGTTTACTCAGGCGCCCGGTCTACGTGGCTTCGGAACGGGGGCTCCGTCCACCCGTCCGGAAACAAGTGTTGAAAGACGCGATCACCTTATGAGGGATGATCGCTAGCGCATTCAAGACATTATCGACGCGATTAAACGGATCGAACGCTATGCGAAGCGTGGCCGGCGCGTCTTCGAGGAAGACGAACTGGTCCACACATGGATGATTCACCACATTCAGATCATTGGCGAAGCAGCCAGCAAGCTCACCCCTCCCTTCCGCAAAACGCATCACGGCATACCGTGGCCCCAGATTATCAAAATGCGCCATGTCTTGGTTCATGACTATTTCGGAATCGATCTGGCCGAAGTCTGGGCCGCTGTGGTACGGGACCTGCCCACCCTCAAGAAACAAATTAGTAACATCCTCAAGCGCCCGACCAAGCGCCCGTCAAAGAACTAAGCTGACATTCCCCCCCCCTTGCCCCTCCCTCGACTGGGCTCGGCCTGCGACGAGCTCCCCTCGACATGCTCGGGGCCTGAGCTGGTCGAAGGCAGTCGAGTCGGACGGTGAGCCGCCCATCGACTTCGCTCAGGGCTGTGAGCTTGTCGAACGGTCAAACCGTCGAAGGGCCTCACGTCTCGCAAGCTCTCAGCTCTTTGGTCCTGCCATACGCTATAAGCCATACGCCATACGCTCTTGCTTCCCGGCCTTCTCACTCCTTACTTCTCACTGTTCACACCGCGTTCCACTCGCCTCGCCCAACGCCTCGTAAATACTTCCATTTCGGCCTCCTTCCGTTGATTTCGCGGAGTGAAAACGGTATCTCCATGCACGCTGAAAAATGCGCTGTACAGGCCGGGGAGGGAGTATGGGTGTACTGATACCTCGCGAGCAAATTGAGCAGAGAATCCTCGTGATCCGGGGTCATCGGGTCATGTTGGATTCGGATTTGGCTTCTCTGTATGGAGTCACAACCTTCAATCTCAACAAGGCCGTAAAGCGAAACATCGATCGGTTCCCGGAAGACTTTATGTTTCAATTAGCGACCGAAGAAGCCGCGGCTTTGAGATTCCAAATTGGAATATCAAAGAGCCAAGGAAGGGGAGGACGGCGATATCCACCTTATGTTTTCACAGAACAAGGTGTGGCCATGCTCTCTGTGTGCTGAGGAGCAAACGGGCTATTCAAGTCAACATCGCCATCATGCGCGCATTCGTGAAGCTCCGCGACCTCGCCGGAAGCCATAAAGAGTTGGCAGCCAAATTGCAACAACTCGAACGAAAAGTTGGTGGACATGACACGCAGATCCGATCCCTCTTCGAAGCCATCCGCCAGCTCATGGAGCCGCCCCCGCCGAAATCCCGCCGCATCGGATTCAAGACGTGAAGGGAAGCGATCACGCCTTCCAAAGCTGCCGCTTGAACAACAGGATTGAATTAGCGTATATACATGAATACGTTTGCCTGGGATATCGCCAAAGCGATAGCCAACTTTGAAAAACACGGTGTTCCGTTTGAGGAAGCAGCCACCGTCTTCGGTGATCCCGACGGAATGGACGGGGTAGATGCGGCGCACTCGACACATGAGCATAGGCGCCAACGCATCGGGCAATCGGTGACAGGCCGTATTCTGTTTGTCGTGTATACCGTGCGGAGGATCGCCCATGAGAAGAAAACGACGCTTCGCATCATCAGCGCCAGGCAGGCGAGCCGGCGCGAGCGTGAAGCATATGCCGGATTCAGAGATTGATTTCTCCGATATTCCCGAACTGACCGAGGCAGAGCTCAAACGCATGCGTCGGGTCGGCAGACCGTCCACCGGCATGGCCAAGCAACTGATTGCGATCCGGCTCTCACCGCGTCTGCTTGCTCAGCTACGGAAGATGGCAGCGAAGCAGAAGAAACCGTATCAGACGCTCATCCATGAGCTCTTGGAGAAAGCCGCCTCACACGCCGCGTGACATCGTGTGTTTGGTTCTTCTGGTTTATGCGGTTTGTTTCGTGCGTTTGGTCTGATCAACGAGATAGACCGATCTCGCTCTTAGCGATCAGCCATCAGCTCTTTGGCCCTGCCATAAGCTATACGCTATAAGCCATAAGCTCTTGCTCCCTCGGCCATCAGCTCTCAGCACTCCGCACTTCCGGCCCGCGTGCCGCCGTCTAATCCGCTTACCACGGCGTCCCATCTCGTTTTGTAATCAGGACCGTCCGAGCCCTATCCTCCTGGTCGTACGTGACGACGGCTCGTCCTTCTGATCCTTGCAGCGCAGTCAATTCCAAAGGCCACAGGACCAACTCAGCAAGTCCGATCGTGAACAGATCCGCAGCGACATAAGGAACGATGCGTAACTTTGATGCGCCGTGATTCCCGTCGATAAACTCGTACACCTCGGTCCGCTCATTCGCCTTCGCCACGTCACTGGTCTTTGGCGTCCCAAACACCGACATCACCTGAGGACGGGTACTACCGACCTTCACTTGGTCGACCGGAACGGACGGTGGCGCCGTCGCGGCTTTATAGATCGAACAACCTGGTGCTGCGAATCCCATCAGTAGGAGCGCAATGATCAGTCTCATAACCCACCTCCTGCTCTTTGTCAGAGCACCTTCACAACTCAATCTCCGAATGGAAACACCTCGCACCAATCTAATCGGCATAAATCGTGCCGTCTGGCAGAAAAATGGATGAGCTCAGAATTTCTAGGAAATTAGGAAGGGGAGGATCTGAGACAGAAAGACGAGATGAATCTGAATTGATTCCTGCCCGAATCTCGTTCGATTCTCAGGCACTTTTGGCGTCATTGGCTATCGGCCATCAGCTATCAGCTCTTTGCTCGTGCCATACGCTCTTGTCGGCGCTTCATGCCTCACGTCCTTGACACCAGCCCCATCGTTATTCAGTTGGATGACTTTCGTCCTAGAGTGCGCTAGACTCCGACCCGATGGTATGAGACCGCAAGCAGGGCAGGGGTCATGACAGAATGAGTCAATTTCGCCTGGTCTTTCGGGTCCATGCGATTCAGCGGATGTTTCAACGCAGGATCAGCAAGGAAGAAGTGAAACAGGTGATTGCAACTGGGGAAACCATTGAAACCTACGCGACGGATAAGCCCTTTCCCAGTCGACTCATACTGGGATGGAGTGGATCTCGACCCATACATGTCGTGGCGGCTGACGATGCTCATGCCCAAGAAACAATCATCGTCACGGTGTATCAGCCAGATGCTGTAGAGTGGGAAACCGGATTCAAGAGGAGGAAGCCTCGATGATGTGTGTGATTTGCAAGACTGGCGAGACACAGCCTGGTACAGCCACGGTGACGCTCGAGCGTGACGGGGCAACAGTCGTAATCAAAGGAGTCCCGGCGCGCGTGTGTAAGAATTGCGGGGAAGAATACGTTGAAGAAAGCGTCACCTCTCATCTGTTGAAGACGGCCGAAGAGGCGGTGCGTGCCGGGGTCCAAGTGGACGTCAGAACCTACGCAGCTGCCTAGTACCTTCGGCCTCTCGCCTTACGCCTCACGTCTTACGTTTCGCGTCCTTCCCCTTGCCCCTTGCCTCTCGCCTGCCCTGTTCTTAGCTATCAGCCATCAGCTATCAGCTGTCAGCTCTCAGCACTTCCGAGCCGCCTCCCGTCTTCTGTCTCATTCCTTCTCACTTCTCACTTTCAACAGGCACCCAACCCCTCGCAAATACTTCTATTTTGGCTATCCCTCCGTTGATTTCGGTCAATGAAAACTGTATCTCTCTGTGGCCTCGGGGATACACCCCACATACTGAGAGAGGAGCATGCTCGCTGTGGTACCTCGCAGGCAGATTGAACAGACGATCAAGGTCACAAATAGTGACCTAAAAATCATGCGTGGACAGGAGAGATTGTGGGACTGAAACGGATTTTCATGCTACCCCGTGCCGCCCGAATTCACCGCATAATGGTGGAGTTGACATTATGTCAGATATGACATACGATCTTGTTCCGAAACAGGTTGGTGTGTGAGGAGATCCAGAGGAGACAAACCTCTGGTCTGGCTCCGGGGTGAGGTCAAAACACCGCCTTTTTCCCAAGCTGGGCGACTCGAAGCAGGATATCTCCTCAGATTATTGCAACAAGGAGAATCGCTTGGGCTTCCGCACTCACGGCCTATGCCGGTCATCGGATCACGATGTCATGAATTGCGCATTAATGACGAGGCCGGCACGTTTCGCATCATATATAGGGCGGATACCGACGCGGTTGTCATCCTCGATGTCTTCATGAAGAAGACACCGCAGACACCACAATCGGTCATTGCATCCTGTAAGCGCCGACTCCGCGAGTACGAGCGACAGGGTGAGGGAGGGGAGTAACCATGAGGAAAAGAAAACGTGCAAGCTTGGAAGCCGCAGGGTGGGCAGTAGGATCGGTAAAGGAGTTTCTCGGCCTGTCTGAAGCCGACGCGGTCTTGATTGAAATGAAGCTGGCCCTCAGCCGTAGCCTTCGGGACCGGCGAAAGAAACATGGTCTGTCACAGGTTCAGCTCGCTGAACGACTCCAATCGAGTCAATCTCGGGTTGCCAAAATGGAAGCGGGGGATCCCTCAGTCTCAATGGATCTCCTCGTCAGCTCGCTGCTCCTGCTCGGAGCCAGCTCGACCGACCTTGCCAAAGCCATTCGGGGCGAAGGCCGAAGCAAGAACGGACGTGCCGCATAATCCTTGCCCCTCGGCTCGGCTCTTTCCTCTCACTCCTGGCTTCTCACTTTTCACTGTTCACATCCCGTCTCGCACGTCCCGCCGAGCGAATACGTGCATTTCATCTTGCCTTGGAGAGAAGAGCCTATGGCCAATGGCTTATGGCACAGGCAGTGGGAGAAACACGGGCCGCTCTTTGTTCGTGCTATAGGCCATACGCTCTTGTTCCCTCCGCCATCAGCTATCAGCCATCAGCTCTTTGGTCCTGCCATACGCCATACGCTCTTGTCGGCGCTTCACGCCTCCCGGCCACGTCCCTAGGGATTCGCCTAGCCTCCTTTCGGAGAATTGCTTTCTTTCGCCGAAAAAGGTAAGGGATTCGGCTTGAATACTGGGATTTCTCGTGGAAAAAGGTATTCTTCGGCGCGTTGTTGGTCTTAAGAGGAGCCTCTCATGGATCGTATGGAGACGGTCATCAAAGAGATTCGAAGATTCATCGCCGAACGAGACTGGAGCCAATTTCACGATCCCAAAAATCTCGCTATGGCGGTGGCCTCTGAAGCTTGAGAGCTATTGGCTGAGTATCGATGGATATCGAACACCGAAGCGGACCAACTTACCAAGAGCAAAGATAAACGTGCGCAGGTTGCAGCGGAAGCAGCTGATGTTGGAATCGCTCTCCTCCTTTTCTGCGACAGAATTGGCGTGGACCTGATTGATGCTATTCGAACCAAGATGGTGACGAACTCTCACAATTACCCCGCTGATGAATCAAAAGGCAAAGCCGAAAGACCTAGGAAATGAGACTCTGGGTCGGTGTGACGGACGGAGATTGGTATCGGTATCTCAGCAAGCGTCCAGACCTCGATGAAGTGAATTTCTGGCAGCCAGGAGGAAATCGCGAGTTTAGTGCGCTCTCTCCTGGCGAATTGTTCCTTTTTAAGCTGCATTACCCCGAAAATATGATCGTGGGCGGTGGCTTCTTTGCTACGTCCTCAATTCTTCCATGTAGTCTCGCTTGGGAAACCTTTGGTGAGAAGAACGGAGCCAACACCTATGCGGAGATGAGGCGCCGCATTGAAAAGTATCGAAAATCGGAGCCCCAGCCGCACGAAGATTACAAAGTTGGATGCATCATCGTTGAGCAGCCATTCTTTCTTGGGAGATCAACTTGGATCGCTGTCCCATCGAGTTTCGCGAAGAACATAGTTTCAGGAAAAAGATATGACATCGCATCGCAGGATGGGAGAGAGCTGTGGGAGTCAGTTCAAACCGCACTAAGAGCACAGGGTGTGTCCAATCAATATGCGTCAGATAGCCCGAGACCCGTCTATGGCGAGTCCGTTCTTATTACACCCCGTATTGGGCAGGGTGCATTTCGTGTGATGGTGACGGATACGTACGAGAGAAGGTGTGCTATCACAAAAGAAAGAGCCTTACCCGTGCTTCAAGCGGCCCATATCAAGCCGGTGGCAGAGGGTGGCCAACATCGAATCGACAATGGCCTTCTTCTCCGATCCGATGTGCATACCTTGTTTGACCGAGGCTATCTAACGGTGACACCTGATTACACGGTGCAAGTGAGCCGCCGTTTAAAGATGGATTTCGATAATGGCGAACATTATTTCCAGTTGCAAGGAACGAAAATATGGGTGCCACCTCATCTCAACGACCAACCCAGTCGAGAAGTCCTAGAGTGGCATGCTGATACCGTGTTTATGGGATGAGTGATGCCGTATATCTTCCTCGTTAATGAAACGAATCGTCACATCTGTATCCAACACAGATTATTTGGGGTGCCTGCAACAGATCGCGCAAGGAGCCAGATCAGCAGCGTAGTCAAAGGTGACCAGCTATTTCTCTATATCTATGGAACCGGGTTGTTGTACGGCCCGTTTAGAGCAGAATCTAATCTATTCCTGGAGAAATATCCTGAGCAAGGACCGTGGAACCTTTCACCCGTTGATAAGAAGCACGGCTACTATCCCTATCGCTTGCATGTCAGCACCGACGAGCTTCGGGGCCATGGTATCCCGTTCAAGAAAATCGAACGATTGAACATAGGTTTGAATACTGAACTTCTTCAACGGAAGAGCGTTGTATATGCGTCTCCCTTTCAAGCGCACATCTTTGAAGAGCTACTGCGCGATCTGCCAGTGGAACGAGAGGTGGGACCCGTGGCAGAGAAGGATTTTTCTCACCTTGAGAGCATATACACGAGAACGGTGGAGGTGACCGACAGCCAAGAGAAAGCCCTGCAGCTTCTAGTTCAAAAAAACTTCGAACAGCTGGAGGAAGGAGTTAAGCCTGTCACATCTTACTTCAACGTGCAGTACGGCACAATTCGCGGGGAGATCGATATTTTAGGTCAAGACAAAGAGCGCAATTACGTTGTTACGGAGCTAAAAGCAGAAAACCTGAAGAAGGATATCTGGACCCAACTACTCACCTATTCCCATGTGATTAGAGACATCTATGCCAAGCATGAAGGGGTAGAGGTGCGTACGTTCTTAATTTGTCCGGGCTTTGATCGCAGGACTTTCTATTCTTATCCTGAACTGAAGAAGCTTCTAAAAAGGCAAGAGTCTGTGCGTGTGTTCAAGTACGAGACGAATTTCAAAGACCGAATATCATTCGAAGAGATTCCGGTCACGATTTAAACCTGTCGCCTGTCCCACATCGGAGACAGATATGACCTACAAACAACTCGTTGACTTTATTGAACGTCGTATGAGGATGTCGCATATCTACCAGCCCGTTATGCTCCTGACTCTGCTGCAGCACGACGGCGAATGCTCAGAGACCGACATTGCACGGGCTATCTCGATGCATGATCCAACCCAGATTGAATACTACGAAGCGATCACAAGAAATATGGTCGGTCGCGTGCTGACCCGGCACGGAATTGTGAAGCGGGATGGCAAGCGGTTTAGTCTTCTGGCCGCACATTCACTTTCAAAGGACCAACGTACTGAACTCCGACGACTACTGATGGCAAAGCTGGATCAATATATTGCAAAGCGGGGTGAAAGGATCTGGCAGCATCGCAAGCTGGCACTCGGCGACATCTCGGGAACCGTCAAATATGAAGTCCTAAAACGAGCAAGCACACGCTGCGAACTCTGCGGCATCTCGAACAGTGATCGCGCTCTCGAAGTTGACCACATTGTTCCTAGGAACCATGGCGGCAGCGATGAAGTCGCCAATCTACAGGCTCTTTGCTAAAGCTGCAATTCGATGAAGCGTGATCGGGATGCCACTGACTTCCGGGCGTTGCGCGAATCCTATGACCATCGCGAGGACACTTGCCCGTTCTGCGCTCGACAGAAAGCCGGTAACATCTCTCTGGAGAACGAACTGTGTTTTGGAATCAAGGATGAATACCCGGTGACTGATTTCCACATGCTGGTCATCCCGAAGAGACACGTGTCGGATTTCTTTGAACTGTACGAGCCTGAAAGACATGCTTGTGTTCGGCTCTTAGACGAAGCAAAGCGCAGATCGAAGCAGCAGGATCCTACCATTGCGGGTTTCAATGTTGGCATCAACGTGGGCGAAGCCGCCGGCCAAACCGTTCATCATTGCCACGTCCATTTGATTCCTAGGCGAAGCGGCGATGTCGAGCAGCCTCGCGGAGGTGTGCGAAACGTCATTCCAGGCAAGGGAGCTTATTAGAAGTAAGGGAGAAGAAAAGGGGCCAGGCTACTTAATCGATAGGGTTAAGTCATCGATCATCTCGAGTCCGCCTTAGGAGTCTGTCCGAGTATTCCCTTCTGCTGCGGCAAATGATACTGGTACATCTGCTTCGTTCTCGGCCTGAGACAATCCTCTACGTATTGCAGAGAATACGCCTCTGGTTCTCTCTGGCCTGTGGCCTCGCAGCTGGACCGCCTCCTTTGCCTCGTGACGAAGGGCTACTCGGACAGGCTCCTGACCAATTCCGTCTGATCGCGAATGATCTTACGGACCATGACAAGTAAATGGAGACTCACATGAAACCATTGAATGGTGTTCTGGCGTGGCTCCTGATTGTGGCTGTCATTCCAGCTTGTACAGGGAAGGAAGAGACGACGAGTGGTGAGCAAAAGGGAACCGGAGCAGCAAGAACGCAAGAGGAAGTTCTCCTCGAAAAGACCATCACTGATCTGGCCAGCCGAGGGACGGAATTCCCGAAAACAAAAGACTCACAATCGATCCTTCGCTTCTATTCTCGAGGTTACGCTGGGATCAATAACGGAAAGTCTGAGTCTCTGAAGGACATTGAGAAGTACCTCTCCGACCTTATCGAGCGAATCAATCGCGGTGAACCTATCGGTGTCTCGGCAAAAGTGTCTAACATCAAAACAAGTGTCACTGGTCCGTCAGGATGGGCGACGTATGATTATGACTATAAGGTAGGCCGTGGCGGAGTCGTTCTACAGGCTGAGCAAGGCAAATGCACGACGATTTTCAGGAAGCAAGGGGACTCGTGGCTCATCCAACATGATCACTGTTCGACGGAAAGCCCTCCGATTTTTCTACGATGAAGGAGTCTCTGTTCACTGAACTGTTATGGAGGTGAGCTCCTCTGTCTTGTCGAAGTCGACGGTGGCCCACGTCGTGTTACATCTCATGCCGATCTCGCTCGGCGTGGCGAACATTTCCCAAACCCCTAAGGAGACGATGTCCATGAGAAGGTTGCCCGTGCCGCGAACATCTTTGTCTTGGTAAGCCTCTGGGGAGATTTGACAATAGCTAAAGACGTCTTCTCGGCTTCCATCGTCCTTTTCTGTGCTCAATGCCGGCTCGCCTAATCGCTCAATCACCTCCATCCGTGACCAGCCAAGCGAGGGTGTAGGAACTGGAGGTGGGAGCGTGAAGGCCATGTAGACGCTACATCCAGAATTCAGCAATGAGACTGCGAGAAGAAACAGTCCGACGGTAAGAACTTTCATGTTGTTGACTTCGGTCTGCTAGGAACCTGCGACATGATGGGCCAGGTATGAATCTCGTGCCAGTTCACAGAGCTACCTTTTAACGTACCAGTACAACTCGCCGTAATTCAAATCGAGGAAGGAAACGGTTCCAGGAACAGTTTCCTTCCACGTGTTGCTTGTTCTCAGGCGGCAACGCCGGCCGCCGCGGCATCTCGTGCAGTCTCGACAAGTTGATATTTCTTTCGTTTGAGCCAGAGTTTGTTATGCTCGAGACGATCTTCTCACAACTCTCAACATGGAACGACTCGGGCGATGGACGGGTTGACACACCTCGGGTACCAGAGACGAACGCAACTGCGCGCCTCTGTCCAACTCCCCGCGACGTTTCTGACGCCACAGTTGGTCGGCGGCGGCGTGATTCAGGACGCGTCCCGTACAGGTCTGCGCATTGACACGCTTGAGCCGGTGTCAGTCGGTATGGCCTTCGCGATACAGGTCTACTTCCCTCAGGAGCCTGGGCCGTTGACGATTGACGAGGCGGTCGTGCAATGGACCAACGGCACCCAGTTTGGGGCGAGGTTCACCAAACTGGATGATGCGGTCTTGCCAAGACTGGACACCTTCTATGTCCTTGCCTTAGAGGAGCAGTTGCAGTCACTGGCGGAGTTCTTAACCGCACTCTCTGCACCAACGTCTGCTCTGGAATGGCTGAGGACGTCCGGCAGGGCTCATCCCTCTCTCAGCCTGTGAAACGATAACCTTCCCGCCTCTCGCCCGTGCCCTCTCGCGACCGACCCTCCTCCAATACGCCTCCCTAGGAGGCTTCCATGCCCTTCACGCATCGGAGGAGAAGAAAAGGGAAAAGGCTCCTTCATCGGCATGACTGATCATCAACACCGTCGAACCATTCCGGCAGACCTCTTCTCGTTCCAACAAGGATGGTGGGGCGAGTGCGACTTGCGAGGGTGCATGGCTATATTATGCTTTTTCAGGATGAGGCCTGATTGATCTCCCACTGCGCGCATGCGACGAGCACCGCCCGAGATGCAAAAATACGATGGGCCTCGTGTGCGGGTCGCGCGAGCACAGGAGATTAACAGGCCTCATCCCCTCGGTCCCGTCGCCGGAGCACGCGATCCCACCATCCGTCGACTCCCTCGAATCCGCCCTCGAACGGTTCTTTGTAGCGAGAGAGGGTCAGGTCTTGCGTTAACACATCACGCTCCAACCCTGCCAGCCCCCGCCGCGACAGAAAAACGAAGAGCTGATGGCGTATGGCTAATAGCCTATGGCCGGTACGAAAGAAGAGAGGACTTATCGCCCATCACGTATGGTCGGTCAATAGGCCCTTTGAAAGTCAGGCTTGGTGAGAATGCGCACGATGTCAATACGATTCCCAGACCGTTTGAACACCACGCGATAGTCGCCGGCTCTCAGCCGATAGAGACGTTCCTTGAACCCCTGCAACTTCTTGATCCGCTTTCCGTCCGGGATGGGATCGTGCGCGAGGCGGGCGCAGTCGGCGAGAATCTGATGGGTGATCTTATCAGGGAAGGAGTCCAGGTCCTGTTGAGCTTTTTCAGACAGAAAGACCTGGCAGGTCACGCCTTGCGGGCCTTCTTCATCCGTCGCTTGGCTTTGTAGTCGGACAGCGACATCCTCCGCCCCGCGCGGATGTCTTTGAGGCCCTCTTCGATCTTTTTGCGCAACGTCGGGCTATAGGCCAGCAAGGCGTCTTCGATGTCGTCCTCGGTCACGGGGACCAGCATGGCAGTTGGTCGTCCGTGCGTGGTGACGAGGACCGTGTTTCCTCGTTCGACCGTCCTGAGCATCTCGGACGTCTTGGTCTTGAGTTCGCGCACGTTCGTGAATTTCACTGGATCCGCTCCTGTGGTTACAAGTGTGACCACATCGTAGGGTCTCCATGCCGCCAAGTCAAGACGCCTTACGCACGGTTTATAGTCGGACAGGACCCATTTCGAGTGGGAGAATAGGTGCCGGGAATCGTTTCCGGTGAAGAAAAAGGTGTCAGGAACCAATTGCAGTTAAGAATCGTCGCCACCCTCGACTCCGCCCTAGGAGTCTGCCGCGTTCTGTCCCTTGAATGTGGTATTCGTTCTTACTCTTCGTGTGTGACCGATGACCATTGCCCCGATCATGCCACCCCAACACAACAAGAGAACTGATCCGATTTCATCCGGGGTCAATGAATCCCGATGGACGAAGCCATATCCAACCCACACCCATCCCCCGACTCCCAACAGGAAACCAACATAACCAGTTCGTCCGACTGTGCCGAAGACTGTTTTGAAAAATGCAGGTGCACTGAAGAATAGATACTCAACCAAAACCAGCAATCCTATCAACAACGTGAGGTAGCGGATCCACATGATGACCTGGTCCATTGTCTGCCTCAACCCGCCTGTTGGTGATCGCACGTCTGATTCTGAACTATCACGCAAGCCGTTGAGGGACAATTGTTTTGAAGATTCTTGTCTCGGCAGGGGGGCTGAGAGAAAACGGTGTCAGGAACAGTGGTCAGTCCTCTGGTCCATCTGGTCTGTTTGGTTCATCTGGTCTGTTTGGTTGAAGGAGCGGAAGAAGCGAGAGGGGTCAGGCGGGAGGCGACCGGCGAGCGAGACGGGCGATACGCGTGCTGGCGAGAAGAGCGAGACGACCACAGAGCCGCTTCCCAAACGCTTCCTACCCATGTATCCTGCCGCAACTATTCCTGGGGCAACAACCTCGTTGAATCCGTTCCCCGCAGCGACGACATGAGCGATGGCGATTATCCTTCGACGAGGGTCAGGACTGGCCTCGAACACTGGATGTATCTGTTCTTCCTCAAAAAGACCGGAGTCAAGTGGCGGTTGAGTCTGGGCTGGTGTGAATGAACATACCCAATAGAGAACATGCCGTTGTCGAACATGAGAAGGTGAGGGACTACCTGCTTAACGAGGCTCATCCAGATGGATTTGGGAAAGCGGAGTTTTTTATCGCACTAGGCTTTCGGCGAGAGGCATGCGAGGCATTGGTCGATGCGTTGCGGCGGATAGCCCGAGACTCACCTGTGACAAAAAGCATGACATCCACCCATGGTCACAAGTATATTGTAGATGGTCTGCTTCAGGCGCCGAGTGGTCGAACTGCAATGGTGCGGACTATATGGATTGTTGACGCGGGCGGGGATGTGCCACGTCTCGTGACGGCCTATCCGAGAGAACAGGAGCCATGACCATGATTAAAGAGCATGATCGAGTGGTATTGGTCGCCGCCGTGCCTTCCGAAGGCTTGGTGGCGGGGGATGTCGGTACGGTGGTTCACGTCTATCGTGATGGCCAGGCCTACGAAGTGGAATTCACCACCTTGGAAGGGAAGACTGCTGCTGTCGTCACGCTGGAAGTTTCCCAGGTGCGTCCAATCGGCAAACGCGAGATCACACACGCCCGCGAGCTTGCTTCACGCTAGTCTCCGATTCACCGAGCGAAAAGAAAACGTCCCGGGAGTCTTTCCCCACGCCACGCTTTGCTGATCGCGAAGGGAGCAAGAGCGTATGGCACGAATGGAAACTGCAGGTAAGAGCTTATGGCTTATAGCGTATGGCACGAGCAAAGAGCTGAGAGCTGATCGCTGACAGCTAATCGCTTGCGACCCATGCGCGACGGGCGAGATCTGCCTAGGGGGCGAACAATTCAGCGAGCAAGGCGGGTACGTGCGCGCGGGTGGCTTCGTCGATCTTCCCCAGGCGTTTGACCAACCGGCTCTTGTCTATGGTCCTGATTTGATCTAGCACGATCTGCCCGGACTTTCCTTTGAACCGAACCGGCACACGTGTGGGATATGGCCGGCCCTTGGTGGTCATGGGGGCCACGATAATCGTATCGATGTGTTGATTCATTTCGTCCGGGGAGATGACGAGGCAGGGTCGGGTCTTGCGAATTTCACGACCCTCTGTCGGGTCGAGCCGGACGAGAAAGATCTCGAACCGGGAGGCTACCACGTCCAGTCTTTCCGGTCCCACGTGGAGGTTGAAGCGGATTCGCGGTCCATCAGTTGATCGTCGCCATGACGGTGCATCTGCTCAAAGGCTTGGTCCCACCCGCCTCGTGCTTTGGTGGCCGATCGAATGACCAATTGCCCCTGTTGGATTTCTAAATCGACCGCTCCGTGCAAGTGGCACTGTTCTATGATGGCCTTGGGAATCCGGATTCCTCTGGAATTACCGATTCGCACGACGCGCGCTTTCATCGCTTCCTCCTGCAAGACATGCTCTCACTGCCGTGTAATTACATTGGCATTACCCGTCTTGTCAAGGGTTCTCGCGCAACGACATGTTCCATTGGGTGCCAGAGAACGAAAACAGAAAAGGTACCGGGAGTCTTTCCCCAAGTCACGCCTGGCTGACAGCTGAGAGCTGAGGGCCGGGACGAAGAGCTTACGGCGTATCGCGTATGGCACGAGCAAAGAGCTGAGAGCTGATCGCTTGCGAGACTGGCGGGAAACGCGGGACTGGCTGATTGCTGAGAGCTGATGGCGGAGGGAGCAAGAGCGTATGGCACGAGCAAAGAGCTGAGAGCTGATCGCTGACAGCTAATCGCTGGCGACCCACACGCGAGGTGCCCCCCTTCGAGGAATTGCTGTTCTGTCTACCCTTCTGGCCGCCCTGTGGTAGGCTCAGTGGTGGAGCCTGTGAGAAACGGGAGCGACCTGATCAGCGACCCATCTGTGCGGCGAGCGCCGTGCGTGTCAGGGGAGATTTGATGAAGCAACCAGTGAAGGACAGGAGAAGAACGATCGGGGCAGCCCGCTTCGAGGTGAACATGGATGTGCACATCTCCGGTCTGAACCCTCAAGGAATAGGATTTGAAGGTATCGGAGTCGTCCGCAATTTGTCGATCCGCGGTGCGCTGATTGAGACTCATGCCCTCGTGACGACGGACGACCAATTGACATTGCTCCTGACGCTCCCAAACCAGGCCGAGCTCTTGGAAATACCCGCCGTCGCCGTTCGGTGGGTCCGAGGCCACCAGCTCGGTGTTGAGTTTCTCAAGCCGGGGACCGAGACGTCTCGGACACTCATGACGTATCTGTCCGGTATTCACAATGTGGTTCGGGCGCAACAGAAGGCTGGGTAGCTTCTCCAACGAGACGTGGTGATCCGCGCCGGCCGGTGGTGTTCGTGGCGCCGACTCCTAGCCTGTTCGGGATGGCGCGGATGTCTGAGCTTCAAGGGGCAGAGGCTTGACCGACGCTCCACGTGGTTCGAACGGTGGAAGAGGCGTCTGCGGTGCTGCATGTCCAACAAGCCCGATTTGAGCCAATCTGACGTGACACGATGATCCCTCCACGCTCGCTCATCCATCCCTCAGCAGGGTGGCCCGTCTAGTCTCAAACGTGCGCGCGTCGTTCTGACCCGTCCAACCCCAACGAGCCGAGACCCGTCTCTCCTCACGCGCGCACTGCCAAACAGACCTTGTTCGACCCGGAGCCCGTACGATTGATCTTGGCGACGGGATAAACCCCTTCAGTGCGTGCGCGTTGTGCGATCACGCGAGACCAACGGGCCATCCTGTGGCCGTTACTTGCCCGTCGGCCGTATATACAGCTTCTCGTCCTCCCATGTTTTCTTGAGCTGGGCGTGCTGCATGGCTTCTTCCAGAGTTAAGGGTGGCGTACAATATTCCTCGCCGCGGCACACCGTATACGGATGGGGAGTGCAGCTTACCGTCGATACCAACGCGAGCGCCCCGAATAGCATCGGTACGTATTTCACAGTAAACCTCCTTTCGGTGAGACCCATGACCGTATGCACTGGCCCTGTGTGTCAGGTATCACCTAGCCTCATGTGAGAACGCTAACCCATGGATACGCCGGATGCTATTATGCGTTGGGGTGAGTGGCTCCCTCGGAAGCACCCCGTCACTCCACCAGGTCAGGGTCATCTGGAACAAAAAGACGTCAGAGAACAATCCAGGTGTGAGGAACCGGTTCCTTTGGTGCAATCGACGACGACCTCGATGTCTTGTCACTGCTTGTGTGCCGCTCCAGTCCTCGATGCTGTGGGTCCGTTGAAAGGCAGCGCATTGATGCGGCATGTCCTCCTCACCGTGCTCTTGGTCGCAGCTGGTGCGACCGTCTCGGCGGCTTCTTCTTATACGGATGCCGTCTCTGCGATTCATCGTGATGACTATGACCTCGCGGCGCGACTCTTCTCTCCTCTCGCCGAGCAGGGAGATGCAGGGGCGCAGAGTTTTCTGGGTGTGCTCTATGCCAACGGGCTAGGCGTGCCGCAGCGGTATGACGAGGCCTGGCGGTGGTATCGTCGGGCCGCTCTCCAGGGAGATGCCGCGGCACAGTTCCATCTCGCGGTGCTGTATGCTGGCGGACAGGGCGTGCCCCAGAGCTATGAAAAGGCCGTCCAGTGGTATCGACGGGCGGCTGACCGGGGAGTGGCCGCGGCACAGTTGCAACTGGGTGTGTTGTATGCCAACGGGCAAGGCGTGCCCCAGAGCTATGATGAGGCGGTCCAGTGGTATCGGCGGGCCGCTGACCGAGGAGTGGCCGCGGCGCAGCTGCAACTCGGTGTGTCGTATGCCAATGGGCAAGGCGTGTCCCAGAGCTATGATGAGGCGATCCAGTGGTATCGACGGGCGGCTGAGCAGGGAGATGCGAGAGCACAGAGCCATTTGGGTGTGTTGTACGCCCACGGGCAGGGCCTGCCGAAGGACTATCGTGCGGCCCTACAATGGTACCGGCGGGCCGCGGAACAGGGAGATGCGCTCGCACAGTTCGAGCTGGGTGTGCTGTATGCCAATGGACAGGGCGTGCCGCAGAGCTATGAAAAGGCCGTCCAGTGGTATCGGCGGGCCGCCGATCAGGGAGACGCGGTGGCGCAGTTCAATCTGGGTGTGAGGTATGACAATGGGCAGGGGGTGCCGCAGAGCTATAAAGAGGCCGGGCGGTGGTATCGTCGCGCGGCTGAGCAGGGACATGCACGGGCGCAGAGCAATCTCGGCGTGTTGTATGCCCAGGGGCAGGGTGTGCCGACAGACGTGATTCGCGCGTACATGTGGCTCACCGTCGCGGTCGAAGGGTCGAAAGACGATGATCTGAAGACCGCGATCAGGAATCAAACCACTGTGGCTTCAGGCATGACTGCCGCGCAGATTGAGCAGGCGCAGGAGATGGCGCGGCGCTGCCGGGACACTCAGTTCTTGCAATGTGAGTAGGCATCACCTCTGGAGAGGCGGGTCTTACCATCAGGCATTGAGTACAAGAAAAGAGGAGAGGCTGAGCTAGCCGCCGTGGCTTGCCGATATGCGCTCATTCCCCGATGACGCGCTGGCTCGTACTAGGCCGCTGTTCTTTTCACTCGCACTTCCGCACGATAGCCTGTTGCGACGAGGACCCTGATGAGCACATCGGTCGACCCGCCCTGGGTGTTTCCGTTCGCAATGGCTGTCACTCTGGTCCTCGACGTTCCGGCGCGCTTGGCGATGTCCGCATGCGTGAGCCGTCCGGATTGAATGATCTTGGCGAGCGAGACTGTGAGGTCAGATCGAAACTCCATTTCGGCCGTGTCGGCCGCGGACAACCCTAACGCGTGGCCGAGATCTTCAGCGGTCCGAACTGTGAGCATCTTGCGAGTTTTAGTCCTTGCCATGTCGCACCTCTTTGAGTCGCTGTTGACCGATGGCCACTTCACGTTGAGGCGTTTTCTGGGTCTTCTTCTGAAAGGCGCGAAACACCAGAATCACCTCGGCCAGTTTGACAAAGTAAAAGATTCGGACGGCCCTTGTTTTTCCCCTGACTCTGAGTTCATGTACGCCCGATGCCACTTCTGGCATCGGCCTGCTGAGCGGCATACCCAAGCTGATGCCTTTTTGTAGCTCGCGGAGTGCTTCTCCGATCTCCTTCCGGATCGCCGGATCTTCACTCGGATAAACGCAATGGCGTTGGCGTGAAAGGTGACCGGCTTCACATTGCCAGCATGTCTTAAATTTGGGACATCCGCAAGGGGCTTGAGGACGAGCTCAAGACGAGATTACTTAGTGTCGTGAACCGTTTCCGAGGACTACAAACGTGTCAGCAACCATTTCCAATTAGTACATGCTCCTTCCAAGCCCGCGTGTAATCGTCTTTTACGGGAAGCCTGGTCTAGTCCTCAACGTGTGCACGTCGAATGTATAGTGTTCCTTCCAAGCTTGCTCGTACCATCCCTCTCGGAGGGTGACCCGATTGGTCTCCCATTGCGCGCATGGAGTGAGCACTGCCCGCAGAGTTCAAATACGATCGACTTTTGTGCGCGCTGGCGCGAGCACAGGAGACCAACGGGTTGCCCTCCATATTCCCTATGCCCGAATGAGGAGGTGGTCGATGGAGGCAGGTTCTTCGATCTGGATGGCTCCGGGCGCATCGATAAATCGTTTCAGTCTCATCCGGTCACCTGGGCTGACCGTGATCACTTCCACCGCGACCCAATGTTCGTACACCCGTTTGACTTCCGCCAGCGGGATGTCGATGCAGGCCTCCTCGCCTTCCAACCACAATTGGACGTTCACCGTGTCTCCCGCTCTCAGGTGACCGGGGGTGGTCAGTTTACAGCCGGCCTCTACGCGTTCGAGGACGCATCCGTCCGCTTCAAGCTGCGTGCTGATGTTCGCGAGTACGCAGTCGATCGTGAACTTCGGACTTGCCCACGAGGTCTGTAGGTTCCCCTGCGCCATACGTTTCCCAAAGTGTACCAAACAGCTCCCGATCCGGCGGTCCATCCCGTAACCCCCTGGTGACACTCTCGATCTCGCCGCTCTTTCAGGGGCTGCCGGGTGTGCCACCGCTAGCTTGCGAGGCGTGAGGCGGCCCGGAAATGCTGAGTCCTGGGTGCTGATGGGAAGTGCTGAGTGCTGATTGCTAATCGCGGCCGGAAAACGGGGTCATTCTTCATTTCTTAAGGCATCCGCCCACCGCTCGGTATTCCCTCCGTTCGCCAATGCGTGTAGAATGCGGCCATGATACGGCAAGCCAAGTTGACCCGCCACGACGTGCCTCGACGGGCTAGTGTCTTGAGCGCGCGATTATCAGAGGAGAAGCTCGCCGAGGTTCGCCGGATGTCTCCTGCCCAACGTCTCACGCTTGCCCTGGAACTGTCCGACACCTGCCACGAGTTGCAGCGCGCGTGTTCGCCCAAGCGTTAACCGAGATCGTGCGTCGTCTCGACGACGCGAAGGCTCGGCATCTCGTCGAGCAGTACGCCCTGATCGGCGGATTTGCTGTTTCCGCATGGGGCGTGCCGCGGGCGACGCACGATGTCGATTTCGCCCTCGCGCTCGGTTCATCTGATGCGGCAGCCTTTGCACGCCATCTTCATGCAGAGTTCCAGCCTGGCGAACCGGATGATCCGCTGCGCGGTATCTTTCGAACGAGCGTCACCGTCGATGACCTTTCGGTCCCCATTCAATTGATCCTGCTGCCTCCGGCGTGGAACGTACTCATATTTCAAGAAGTGGAATCTTTGTCGGTTTTTGGTTGCACGGTACGAGTGGTGTCTTGGCAAGCCCTCATCCTCTTGAAGCTGTATGCCGGTGGGCCGCAAGACCTTCTGGATGCGGAACAAATTCTGGCTGTCCGAGGACCGACACCAGCCGAACGGCAAGCGGTCGCTGCACTCGCTAGCAAAGTTGGACTGTTAGCCCCGTGGCAGGCGTTGATTGCTCGCTGACTTCTATGCAACGTTGACCGTGGCGGCGAGGCCGACAAAACAACGGAGCCATGAACAGAAAACATACCGGGAGTCTTTTCCGGAGCCGAGCCCTGCTGACCTTGTACCTTCTTCAGTAGCGACCCGTCATTGACAAGCGCTTGACCTGCGACGAGAATCACGTCCGCGCATGTCGGAGACACCGATCGAGATACGAGTCAGCCAGCCTGGCCGGCCTAAAGCCGAGTCGGACGATGAACCGACCTTTCCTCGGTACGATGGCCCAGCCTTCCTGTCGTACGGATTCCGACCGTTTTTCCTCTTTGCTTCGTTGTTCGCCGGCGCGGCGATTCCGGTCTGGGTGTTGATCTTCGCCGGTGTGAGCAGTTGGGCTTTCCAGTATCCCGCGCGAGAGTGGCACGTCCATGAAATGCTCTTCGGTTTTCTGCCAGCCGTGATGACCGGTTTCCTGCTGACAGCGATCCCCAATTGGACCGGGCGTCCTCCGGTCAGCGGCATCCCGCTGCTGTCGTTGTTCGTCTTGTGGCTGGCAGGACGACTGCTCCTCGCCATGCCGTGGTCCATTCCCATTGTGGCTGCGATCGTGGACGGAGCCTTTCTCGTGGTTGTGGCCGCGCTCGCCTGGCGCGAGATTGTCGCCGGAGGCAGCTGGGGCCAGGCGCCGATCGGTGTGATGATCACGCTGTATGCCGGCGCGAATCTTCTGTTTCACGTGCTGGCGCTCCGCGGGACCGTGACGGATCTCCCGGAGCATGTGGCGCTCGCGCTCATCCTGCTATTGTTGACGCTCATTGGTGGGCGAGTGACGCCCAACTTTACCCGCGAATTCTTGATCCAGCACAACAGGCCCGCGATTTCTGCCTCTCTTTCTCCTGTCGATGCCGTCGCGATGGTGCTGGTCGTGGTGGCCGCCCTCGCATGGATCGTTCAGCCCGAGAGCGTCGCGGCAGGTGGAACGTTAGTCGCGGCGGGGATGGCGAATCTGATTCGTCTCTCGCGCTGGCGCGGGTGGATGGTGTGGCGCGAGCCGTTGGTGCTGATCCTCCATCTGGGCTATGGGTGGCTGACGCTGTCGCTGCTGGCTCTCGGAGGCGCGATGTTTGGGATCGGTCTGCCGGCGGCGAACGCCGTGCATGTCCTCACGACCGGAGCAGTGGGGGCGATGACCTTGGCGATCATGACCCGCGCGAGTTTGGGCCATACCGGCCGGCCGAAGCACGCCGATTCGAAAACGGTCTTGATCTATGTGCTGGTCAATCTGGGTGCCGTGCTGCGGGTCGTCGTGCCGACTCCCGACGCACCGACGGCTCTGACGCATCTCATGCTCATCGTGGCCGCGGTCGGCTGGAGCGGGGCCTATATCCTATTCGCCTTGATCTACGGACCGTTCCTCCTTCGCCCGAGCCTCGACGACTGACGAAGAAAAAGGGGGCAGGCGACTTCATTGGCGAGCCTGAAACGTCGCCGACCTCGAATCAGTCCGGCTGATCGCGAGGGACAGTGGCGACCCACGCGCGAGGTGCCCCCCATCGAGACACTCCTCTTATGTCTAGCCTTCTGGCCGCACGGTGGTAAGCTGATTGGTAGAGCATGTGAGAAACGGGAGCGGCCTGGTCAGCGATCCATCTGTGCGGCGAGAGTCGTGAGTGGCAGGGGGGGATCTGATGAAGCAACCAGTGAAGAGCAAGAGAAGAAAGATCGGCTCAGCTCGCTTCGAAGTGAAGATGGATGTGCAGTTCTTAGGGCTGACCCCTGAAGGACTAGAAATTGAAGGAATCGGAGTTGTCCGCAATTTGTCGATGCGCGGGGCCCTCATTGAGACCCGTGCGTACGTGACGCCGGCCGACCAACTGACATTGTTCGTGACGCTCCCAAACCAGGCCGATCTCTTGGAAATACCCGCGGTCGCCGTTCGGTGGGTCGTACGACGCCATCAACTGGGGGTTGAGTTTCTCAAGCTGGACAGAAAAACGTCGTTGCAGCTCATGAGATATCTGTCCGATATATACAATACGACTCGGGCGCAACGTAAGGCTGTGTAACTTCCCCAACGAGACCTGCTGATCCGCGCCGGCCGGTGGTGTTCGTGGCGCCGATGCCTGACCGCTTCGGCATGGCGCGGACTCTTATAAATGGGGAGTGGAGTCTCCCATGTCAGCGTGCGCAGTCGCCATTGTTCGAGAGACGCGGTTTGGTCCTGAGGTCAAAGAATACCTTGAAAAAATCGATGAGACGTTGAGGCCCTACTCAGGAACATTTCGTGTCCACAGTGGCCCCTATCACCCTCTTGAAGGCGCATGGTCTGGAGACCTCATCATTATTGAGTTTCCCAGCCTTGCCCAAGCCAAAGCGTGGTATAACTCGACCGCCTATCAAGTGATCAAACCCTTGCGCACGAGCAACACGGACGGGGATGTGTTTCTGGTGACTGGTGTCTCGGATTCACACACAGCCACTGACATTCTTGGTTGACGGTCACGAGAGAGAAAAGTGCCAGGAAGCGTTCTTACGCAAGACATCGTCGATTACTTCGAAGCAGCCGGCGAACAATTCCGGCCAGGGAAAACGGAAACCTTCTCCATTCTGAGGCTCTGCGTGGTTAGGCGTAGGGTGGAGCGTTGCCGGGTTTCCATTTGATGCTGCAGCCGATGCTGGCCTTCTGGTTGCGGTCCACCGGCTTGCCGGCGAGCACGGCCTCGATCCCCGCACGCAGATCGCGACCGGTCACCGGTTTGTTATTGCCCGGGCGACTGTCGTCGAGTTGCCCGCGATAGGCCAGCCGCCGTTCGGCATCAAAGAGATAAAAGTCCGGCGTACAGGCGGCCTTGTAGGCCTTGGCGACTGCTTGTGTGTCGTCGAAGCAGAACGGAAAACGAAACTGGAGTCGTTGGGCCATCTCCTTGAGCCGCTCGGGGGCGTCATCGGGATAGTGTGCAGGATCGTTGCTGCTGATCGCGATGAGGCCAAGCTTGGTGTCCTGATAGTCGGTCCCGATCCTGCTGATTTCCTGCTCGACGTGCTTCACATAGGGACAGTGACGGCAGATGAACATGACGAGCAGGGCGGTCCTGCCGGTAAACGAGTCGAGCGAATAGACTTTGCCGCTCACGACGTCGGGCAGCGTGAACGGCGGAGCGGTTGTTCCAAGCGTGAGCATCACCGACTCGATGGCCATCGACCCCTCCTTGCCTCTTGGTGGACCACGACAGAGCGGACATTCTACCTGAGTCTCGCCGACGAGTGGGAGGCAAGAGTCGTCGGGAAACAAGAGCGGGGTCAGGAACCTCTGCTCTTGTTCCTCATCGGGTCTGCCGCGATCCGATAGAGCGCCACTCCCACCAATGCGACGAGGACGAGGCCGGGCCAGCCGCCGAAGGGAGCTGAGTCAAAGAGGGTAAACGGATCGGGGCTGAGGCTGGGCCAGAGTGCGGCCAACGCGATCGGGACGGCCAGCATGATGCCCATCAACGCTTCGCCGGTAATCAACCCGGCGGCGAAGAGGAGCCCGCACCGTGACGGGTCATCACTCTCCGCTGCGACTCTCCTGGCCAAGGCAGCGATCACGCCACCCACGCAAATGGTGGCTGAGAGTTTCAACGGCAAGTAGATGCCCAGGGCCACGGCGAGCACGGGCAAGCGAAACGCGCTGCCACGTATTTCTTGCCGACGATCCAGCAGAATCACGAGGACGCCGATCACTGCGCCCAATCCGACGAGCAACCAGGGTAGTCCGGCACCGAAGACGCTGCGCGTGAGGCTCGCCATGAGTGTGGCTTGGGGTGCACTGAGGGGATGAGGATGGCTGAGGGTCGGCTCGCCGATCCCGTACTTGGCTTGGAGCAGGGACAGGATCGGAACCAGGACCACGGCGCCGGTCAGCACTCCGACGACCTGCATGATTTGCTGTTTCCACGGTGTCGCGCCGACCAGATGACCAGTTTTCAAATCCTGCAGATTGTCCCCCCCCATGGCGGCGGCACAACAGACGACTGCCCCGATCACCAGAGCCGCCGCCGGTCCGGCCGGATGCCCGGATCCCATGAACAACACGAGCAACAGAGCGGCCACCATAATCGTGGCGATCGTGACGCCCGACACAGGGTTGCTGGAACTCCCCACCAGCCCAGCCATGTAGGCCGCGACCGAGGAAAAGAGGAACGCCGCAAGCGCCATCACGACCGTCATGAGGAGGCCGATCAGTGGACTGCTCACGACAGTGCTGTAGATCCAGGCCATCGGGACCAGTGACAGGGCGAATGGCACGACGATCCAGGGGAGCGGCGCGTCCTGTTCCGTTCTGGCCGTGACGACCGCAGATGGAGACTGCCCCGCTGCGCGATACCGGTCTTGGAGCGTCTGCAGACTTTTCCAGAGCGGCTCGCGCAACATCGTCAACGTCCAGAGTCCGCCCGTCAGCATGGCGCCGATGCCGACATAGCGGATGTGGCCGCTCCAGATCGTCATCGCGGCCGCGAGTCCGGTCCGATCGGGCGGGAGACCATTGAGCAGGCCGTAGGCCGGCATCAAGATCATCCATCCGACGACGCCGCCCAGAAAGACGACCACGGCCGTGTGCAGGCCGATGATGAACCCGACCGCCAGGAGCGCGGGCGACAGATTGAGGCCTGCATAGAGCACGGTGCGTCCGACCTGTACCGCTCCTTCCAGGGATTCAGCCCACAAGCGCATGCCGCTCTCGCCAAACTTCACCGCTCCGCCCAGGAGGGCGGCTGACAAGAGCGTCCGGAAATCGCTGGTGAAGTCGGTCGGGCCGGCATCCTGTCGATCAGGCGTGGCGACCTTCAAGACTTCTGCGGTCGTCACCCCTTCGGGGAACCGCAGGCGCGCGGTGACGATCAGCGCGCGCCGCAAAGGGATAGTAAAGAGCACGCCGAGGAGCCCCCCGACCGTGGCGATCGCCGCAGTCTGCCAGTAGTCGAAGGTGGACCAGTAGCCAACCAGGAGCAGCGCGGGAATGGTGAAGATCACGCCCGCAGCCAGCGCCTCGCCTGAGGAGGCCGCGGTTTGGACGATGTTGTTTTCGAGAATGTTGGACCGGCGGAACAGGCGGAGAATGGCCATGGAGGCGACGGCGGCTGGAATGGACGCGGACACAGTTATCCCGGCAAAGAGTCCCAGGTAGGCATTGGCGGCGGCCAAGACGGCCGCGAGGATCACCGACAGCACGACCGCTTTGACGGTGATTTCAGGGAGTCTCACCGAGGGGGGGACGACAGGCTGGTCGTCTTTCATGAGGACTGCCAAACAGATGAGACACGGACCATCGCTTCACTCATGCCGGTGGAAGACAAGGTGCTGACGGAAGTGGCCGCATGATAACGCAGCGCACAAAAAAAGGGGAGGCGGGACGAGGGCCGTTGGGGGTGGGCGGGTGAGAAAGGCGCGCGCACAGGAGAGCAGCCACACTCGTCCCCATCCTAGACGCCGTAACGTGATGTCGTATAATCCTTACCATGAGACACCTGACGCAGCTCCTCATTGCGTTCTGCCTCATCGCGCTGCCGATCTCGACGCACTCGGTGGAGCCCGAGCCGGATCGCGGCGTCTGGCGCACGGCGACTCCCTCGCCCACGAAGCGGACGGAGGTGACGGCCGGGACGTTGTCCGACAAGATTTACGTCGTGGGCGGATTCGAGCAGCCCAGCTTGGGCAACGTGTTGAATCTGTCGATTACTCCGTCCCTCGAAGTCTACGATCCCTCAACTGACCGATGGACTGTGAAAGCTCCCCTGCCGGTCGGCCTGCATCATGTCGGCCTCGGCGTGACCGGGGGGCGACTGTATGTCATCGGCGGGTACAAGCAGTCGGGACTCAGCGTCTGGCAACCGGTTGCGACGGTGTATGCGTATGATCCGGCCACGGACACCTGGGCCGAGCGTGCGTCGATGCCGACCGCTCGCGGCGCGTTGTCGGTGACCGTGCACGACGGGAAACTGTACGCGATCGGCGGCTACGACCGGAATGCAAATAGCGCGGCGGTCGAGGTCTACGATCCCGCGCGCAACACGTGGGTGTCGCGCGCGCCGCTGCCGACCCCTCGCGATCATCTGGCGAGTGCGACCGTGTCCGGGAAAATCTATGCGATCGGCGGACGTCTGAACGGTGACTATCGGCGGAATCTCTCCGTCACGGAACGGTACGATCCCGCTATTGATCAGTGGACACGCGTCGCGGATCTGCCGACGGCCCGCAGTGGCATTACCGCGGCTGAGGTTGGCGGTCGAGTCTACGTGTTCGGCGGTGAAGGGGGCGAGGGCACGTTCCGTGAGAATGAAGCGTATGATCCGGTGCGTGACGCCTGGCAGGCGATGACGCCGATGCCGACTGCGCGCCACGGTCTCGGGTCGGCAGCGGTACAGGGGCGCATTCACGTCCTCAGCGGCGGGCCGACTCCCGGAGGCTCCTTCAGCGATCTGAACGAAGTGTTTACCCCGCCGTCCAGCCGCTGAATTCTTCAATCCTCGTGCAGAAAGGCCAGGAGCTGGTCCAGCTGCGCTTGAACCGCGATCAGCTCGTGCGCTCCTTTCGAGTTCACGCGGATCGCCTCGACGCCTTCGACCGGGACCGCTTCGTCGTCAATCCAGAAGACGTCTCGCTCACCCAGCCGTGTGATGGCTTCTTTCAGCCACACGGTCTTGTCCGCGTAGTTGGTCCAATTGGCGTGATGGAATTGATGCAGCAGGTTCGCATTGTAGGTGACAGTCAGGAACGCCTTGATCTTCTCCTGCTCCCATGTGGTCAGCCAGATCACTTCAAAGTGCTCGAAGGCCCACTCGAGCCAGGTGTTTACGCCAGGCCGCAACTGGAACCCGCCGTCATATTCGCCGAACAGCACACCGTCGATGTCGTGAAACAGGATCGGCTTCATGTACCGGCCCTCCTGTCTAGGCGGTTGCGAGGAGGTCTTAATACCAGTATAGCTCGTGCCTACCCGTCGACCGGGGGAGAGAACAACCAGTGCCAGGACCGCCGTCAATGTACGTGTAAACCATTGATCAGAGCCAATTCGTGGCTACTCGCAGTTGTAGGGGATGTAAGGTCGGCTCGGAGAAACGCCACGTATCTTCGGGTCGGTTGGCCGCCCAACCAACGCTTACGTCCCCTCTTCGCAGGTAGCCAAGTGTTCCGAACCCCGTGCCCGCTCCTCCAAGAATCGCCAGGACTTGGCCGCAGGGCCGGTGATCTAGGTTCCCTTTCTTGTCGCCAACAGTCCAATGAGCGCACGCGCTTTGTCGGCCAGGTCCGCCAGCACCTCATGAATGCGAAAGACCAGCATCACCATCTCACACAACATCCTCCAGAGGAGGTTGCCGATACCCAGGACTGTCAGCCCTCCGACGAGCAACGCGTCTCGGTTCGTGTCTGTGTACTCCGGAGCCAGGCCGGTGAGGACTAGGGCAACCATGAGCAGCCCGGCCAGGGTGATGACCGCTGCGCCGATGACATAGGCCACGAGGATGCAGGCCGGGGTGATCAGCGTCTCGAAGGAGAAGAACCCTCCTCGACGGCATGGCACTTCGCGCGCCTGCGTCTCTGACGAGGAAGGCTCCGTGTCTTCGGGGAGGGTGGCGCCACAGATCCTGCACCGACGGGCCCCGCTCTGGTTCTCAAAGAAACATTCGACGCATCGCATAGCGGTTCCCCCTGTTCATCACGGCGACTGGAAAAATGATAGGTCATCCCCGGTCCTTAGAAAGGGGAAAGGTGGCGTGGAAAGAAAATCGTGTCAGGACCGGTTTCCATCGGTGAAACCCTCTACGACCTTGAATGCAGGCTCGACCGGTGTCCCCTGATCGCGAACAGCCAGGGAGGAGAATCTTCGAAGCCGGCGACTTCATGCGAGTTCTTTCACTCAGCGCCCGTCCCCTCTGCACCTAAGGTAGCAGCGCCTGCCCCCTCCGTAGGATAGTGGTTCGCGTTGTCTGCTCGTACCATCGCGCTATGTCAGCCAGCCCTCGCAAGACACCGTTGGTGCTCGTCTCCGCTACCGCTGCGATGTTCAGCCTTCCGATGCAGACGGCCTGCCGGCCTACGCCATACGCCGCTGTCGATCACACCTCAACAAATCTGACGACGATGAGTGTTCCGGTCCCGCAACATGTCCGGCGCTTAGCCGTGTGGTATCCCAGCACGTCGGAGCGGGACGAGGCGTACGGGTACAGTCGGCTTGAGCAAGCGACGTTCCAGCTGAAGCAGCAGCGCTTGTGGATCAAGATTCTCGACCGGCGCAACATGGATCCGCTGACGGATGAACAGCGATTGCAGGTCTCCGGCCGCGTTGGGGACGACAGCGCGGTCCGTATCGGGAGGTGGCTCGGCGCGGATAGCATGGTCCTGTTTCGGATCAACGTACCGAGTTGGAGGGAGCGGATGCTGGCACGCTTCTACCAGAAGATGCCGCCCTTGGTCGTCTCGAGCAAGATCATTTCGGTGGAGACCGGCGAGGTGCTGTATCACGACATCGTCACTACCATGCCGGTCCCCCCCTCGGGCGACTGGAGCGACTACGCCAGCGACTATGAGCTGCAGCCCGCGCTACACACCGCTCTCGATCAAGCGCTGTCGGTCGCGATTGCGCATCTGAACCAATCATTCCGCTGACGGATACAACCAACTGAGTTGTTCATGAGGCCATGAAAGACAAGAGGAGGGTTTATTTCGTTTCTCGAACCAAAGGAACGAGACCGGCCACATGAACCAAACAAACTAGATCAATCAGAGCCACCCAGCCACCCGCTGAATCGCTTCGAATGATGATCCATTTTCAGCCCGGCTCAAGATGGATTTCCTGCCCGGAAGGTTCTGTATAGAACGCCGAACACATCGCAGCCGTACTTGAAAATAATTCCCAAATCCTTGACATTGCGCAGGGTACCTGTTACTTGTGAACCAGAAATATGTATGTCTCAGTATCTTCTCCCTGAGGCCCTGCCTGACTTCCTGATTGTACTCAAGGTGTTATTTTGTGGTGCCTAGTCTGCTTCAGCATGTAAGAACCCTTCGACCAGGCAGCGGTATCATCCTGGTCCTCGCCTTCCTTCTACTGCCATATCTGGTTGATGTTGTCTACTATGGCGACTTCACCCCGACCCATTACGCACAAGAAAATACCATTGATGAGGAAGATGCTCGAACTATCATTGATAAAGCTTCTCATTTGGTTGCTGTTGACGAAGCAAACTCTGGCATACGAGGTCGCCTGTTAGCGCCAGATGTCAACGCACAAGCCAGTCTTCAGGCAGGAGTACCCCTCCTGTCCTACTACCCAATTTCAGAATCACTCACTTCCAGGCCTCCTCCGCCTCTCTTACCTGGTTGGGTTCGTCCGTTACGCGACCTGGACGTTGTGTCTCTCGACACCCCATCTGTGCCTTGAGACACGCCTGACAGAATGTCTTGGGCAAAAGCACTGTTTCGAACCGTTCCTCCCTCAGCGAAAGGTGAGGGGATCTTCGTGAGCGGTAGTCAGGAGACATCAATGTCCGAATTCGGTCACTTGCTCCCTTTTTGGAAAGGAAGGAGTCACGATTTGTTGAACAATCAAGTCGCCAGGCGCATCGACTTCGGTCGGCGCAATCGCATTACGAGAACGGAGGTGTTTTGTGACTTCGATGGCACGATCACTCGCCTCGATGCCACAGACGCTGTGCTCGAAGCATTCGCCTTGCCAGCCTGGCGAGAATGGGAAGAGCGCTGGGTGAGAGGCGAGATCACGAGCCAGGAGTGCCTCGCCCGTCAGGTCGAGCTGATTCAGGCTGATCGAGAGACCCTCGTGCAATTTGCAGCGGATCTTCCTATCGACGAAGGCATTTTCGCGCTGGACCGTTGTTGTGCCCAACATGGAGTGCCACTCACGATTGTCAGCGATGGAATCGATCTCCTTGTGGAGGCGGTCCTTCGTCGGCATGGTCTGTTGCACCTCCCGGTGTTTTCGAACCACCTCCGCTGGGATGACCAGGGACATCCCACGCTCAGTTTTCCCTTCGCAGCGGACAATTGTGAAAGCGGGGCGGGGACCTGTAAGTGCTCGTTGACCCGTCAGTCAGCTCCCGCGGCGACTTACCCGGTATATATCGGGGACGGCCGGTCAGATCAGTGCGTCTCCGCCAGAATGCAGACCGTGTTTGCCAAGGGAAAGCTCCAGGATTGGTGCCGACTCAACGGCATCCTGTGCATCCCGTTTGAGACGCTGGCCGAAGTGTCTGAATATCTGTTCCCACAGGAGGCTCGCATCGCATGAAACCTTTGCCCATGATCCATGTCAGCGAGCAAGAACTCCGCGAGAAAGAGGCGAAGTACTGCTCATACGGGGACACCGTGCACTATTCACTGGTCCCCAAATTCTTTCAAGGCTGTGAAGGGAGTTTCCTTTACGACCGGGACGACAAACCCTTTCTCGACCTTCAGATGTGGTACTCGGCGGTTAATTTCGGCTATCGGAACAAAAGTATCGTCGATGCTGTCAAATCGCAGCTGGATCAACTCCCCCAATTGGCTTGCCAGTATCTACACGAAGAAAAAGTGCTCGTGGCCGAGAAGCTGGCGAAAGAGTGTCTACGCGCATTTCATGTAGAGGGGCGAATCCAATTCAACGTGGGGGGTGCACAGGCGATTGAGGATTCGATGAAGCTCGTGCGCAACGCCACGGGGAAGAGTCTGTTCATGGCGTTCATGGGTGGCTATCATGGCCGGACGTTGGGGGCATCCGAAATCACTTCCAGTTATCGCTACCGCCGGCGTTTTGGCCACTTCTCGAATCGTGCGCATTTCGTGCCGTATCCCTACTGTTACCGCTGTCCCTACGGGAAGAAGCTCGACTCCTGCGAGTATTATTGTGTCAACCAGGTCGAGCGATTGTTTGAAACCGAGTACAACTCTTTCTGGGACTCGAGGGCCAATGAGCCGGAGTTTGTGGCATTTTATGTCGAGCCGGTTCAGGCTACGGGAGGGTACATTATCCCGCCGCCCGAGTATTTTTCACGGCTCCAAAAAATTCTCCATGACCGCAAAATTCTCCTGGTGGACGATGAAATCCAGATGGGATTTTTCAGGACCGGAAAATTCTGGGCGATCGAACACTTTGGGGTGCAGCCCAATGTCGTCGTCTTTGGAAAAGCCATGACCAATGGGCTGAATCCCATCTCCGGGCTTTGGGCGGAGGAACCGCTGATCTCTCCGCAGAAATTCCCGCCGGGCTCGACGCATTCCACCTTTTCGTCCAATCCATTGGGCACCGCCGCCTCATTGGCGACACTGCAGTGGATCGAACAGCAGAATTACGAAGACAAGGTCGCAGAATCGGGAGCGTATTTTCTGAGTCAGCTGAAAGAACTCAAGCAACGTCATACGACGATCGGGGACGTGTCGGGGTTAGGGCTGGCTCTCCGAATCGAGGTGACCAGGCCCGACCGGTTTACTCCCGATAAAGCCCTCGCCGACCGGATCTTTGAGGCGGGGCTTGCCGGTGAGATTCCATCATCCCGTGGTCCGATGGGGTTGGTCCTGGACATCGGCGGACATTACAAGAATGTCTTTACCCTTGCGCCTTCTCTGGATATCACGAGATCCGAAATCGACCTCGGAATCGAACTGCTTGACCACCTTTTCACAACCTGTTCTGAGGCGTGATGGGATCGCACCGACTGAAACGGTCCGGACTGTTGGATGACATGGTGGATCGGCAGAAGACTGATTTCGCCATCCACACGGGGTCGAATGTGCTGGTCTATCTGATCCACGGCGTCACTGGGACGCCGGCTGAGATGCACTATGTGGGCAAGGAACTCGCACGGCACGGATGGGATGTGTATGCCACGACGTTGCCCGGACACTGCAGGAGACTCCGGGATCTAGTGATCGCGAGTGAGGGTGACTGGCGTGGTCATGTGGAAAAGCAACTCGCGTATGCGCGAGATCGGTACCAATATGTTTTTGTCGCGGGTCTGAGTGCAGGGGCGCTCTTGGCGTTAGAGGCGTCCACGATTGTTGACGTTGATGGCGTCGTGGTTCTCTCGCCCACCTTTGTGTACGATGGTTGGAATACTCCCTGGTCACATGCCATTCTTCCCCTGGCCATGAAGGTAGTCCCGCTCTCGCTCCAACACTTCCTCTTTCATATCGATGGGCCTCCGTTTGGCATCAAAGATGAGGTGGTTCAGGCACGGGTGCGTGCGGCCTACCGTCCGCTTGTGATCCTACGAGAGGCGCTGAGTGACTGGTGGGCGTATCGGACGCGTCGCGGCAAGGGAAGTAGTGGCAACGAGGACTTTGTTCCTGCGGCCGCCTCAAAGGGGTATCCAATCTTCCCGTTGAGGACGCTCACCGAGATCGATCGCCTGATCACGCGAGTCCGATCACGCTTACGACATGTTGCCGCACCGACGTTGATTCTCCAGGCGCGGGAGGATGACATGACCAGCCCTCGGAATGCGTCCATCGTCCACGACGAAATTGCATCGAGCGAGAAACAGCTCATCTTGTTGGATGACTGTTATCACGTGATTACAGTGGACAAACAGAAGCGCGCTGTCGTCTCTCACGTGATCGACTTCTTCGCCAGTCGCGTCTCGGACACCCAGTTCGCGCCCACTCCCTCCCTTGGATACCAGCCAGCTACCTTATAAATATTCCTCTGTGCTCATCTCGAATTTCTCTTCCGGTCTCCTCGCCCTGTGTCACCCAGTAAGGTAGGGCAACAACAGAAAGCCGTTGAGTTCTTGCTAGAAATGAACGCCAACACCGACATATATCGCGTCGATTCCAGGATTGTGTTCCTTACTCCCTAAAATATTCAGTCCGTAATCTTCTCCATTGGAATTGTGGTTGTAGCCGACTGAGACATAATATTGATTGATGTCATACCTCAATGAAATGCCGAGGTCATACGTCAGATTGGTCTGGCTCGAATCCGAAGAACCTGGAGAGTTTGGACTCCCGATCTTGTCGGCCGCATAGGCGACTCCAAGGTTCACCAGTACTTCATATCTGTCGAACCGATATCCCACGAGAGCCCCTCCCGCAATCTGCGGTACATGGCCGCCGTCAAGGAGTGCTCCCTTGAGGTAGGGCCCGACCTCAAGCATGCCGTTCCCAATGGGCTTGATCGGGAACAATCGGTCAGCAAAAATTTGCACGGTCGTCCTGGCTCGGTGCGGGTCGCATGTCCCGCACAGCCATTCCTCGCCGACCCGCAATTCCACATCGGTATGGGTGGCGAAGGGTTCGGCGATGGCGGCACCCGCACAGACTGTTGTCGCAACTAGAATAACCCAGACAACAAACTTCATAATTCCTAATATCAGTCGGTGTTACCTGCCCCCAGGTTTCATCTGGGCCAGGTAGTATGGGAGGAAGTCGCGAGGATCAAGGCTTGCGAGAGAAAACATCATGGGTCGATATAAATACATGAAACAACAATTCGTCGGCAAGTTGAAGTGAACCAAAAGAGTCAGGGGTCTCCTTTTGTTCCGTGGTGGTTGGCCTCGCTCCCACCCCTCCTTGGTTGGGACGGCTTTCAGCCAATCCTCAAGTGCGCGCAGCCTTCTCTCCATCCCAACCCTGGTGAACCAAGAGATGCGCCTTTTCCCGCACAAACACCGCTTATAGTCCTTCCAAGCCTGCCTAATTATCTCTTTGCAGGGCCGCCTGGTTGATCCTCGAATGCGCGCGTCGAACACAGTTTGCCTTCC
>DASPUC010000025.1 GCA_035623075.1 Nitrospiraceae bacterium
CGCGCCAGCTGGCGGAACTTGTTGATGATGATGGTCCAACTCACGAGCGAGAAGATAAGCAACACCGCGATGGTGATCTTGCCTTCCAATGTCGCGTGGCTCAGCGCAAACGCCACGCCCCCTGAACTCATATCCATCTGCACATCACCTATTGTTGGTCAAAACACAGCCTCAAGCGAAAAGTGTCCGTAGTACGAGCCGGTCGGCGTGAACGGACCAGTTCTGAGCGTCCAGGCTGCGTCGTACCGGAAGCGGAGATGGTCGCTCAGCGTGAATCTTGCCCCAAAGCCGGCCCCTTCCAGCGTTTGACGAGCGATCTGCCCGGGAATCGGGTCCCTGATCCACAGAAACGCCATGTCGTAAAACGCCACGAAATTAAGGGTGCGCCGGATGTTCTCCCTGAAAAATTGCGGGATCGGCGGGCTGCTGACTTCGACGCTGGCATGGAATGCATTGTCTCCGACCGCTTCATATTCGCGATAGCCGCGCACGGACTCCATGCCGCCGGCGAAATACTGCTCCGTGGGAATCACCGGCTCGCTGACCCATTGCCCGTCTACTTTGGTTGAAAGGCCGAACTCCTGGGGCAGCCTCTGGTATCGATCGATCCAGCCCTGCACGACCAGAAATGTGCCTGTCGAACCGTGACGCACTCCCGGCATATTGAGCGGATTGTTGACATCTCCCTCAAAATCTTGCCTCGAACCTCCGGGAACCAAACCGGCCACATACCCTCTGGTGGAGAGCGTGCCTTTGGTAAAGCTCCATTCGTCTTGATGCACGCCGATGTATCCAATCGACGCAGGTGTGTAGGTGATGGCATTGCTGACGGTAACAGTGGTCCCATCGGGAGCTTGCGCCTGGCTCTGGTCGAGATGTTTGTAATCTACGCCAAGTGACAACTGGTGCTTGATCGATGCCCAGACACCCAGTGGAAATTGATAGCGCCCGCCTGCAATGACCGCATTTCCGATGATGTCAAGTCCTCCGCCAACCGGAAGTGGGCTCGCACTCAGCCTGGCATTGCTGTGTGCAGTGGCACCGTAGAACACAAGCTGCTGATCGGGCGAGCCCAGCGGCATCACATAGTTGCCGCTGTACACTTCCACCGCCCCCCAATCTTGCGGTGTCTGACTGGTCTGCAGCGTGATCGAATGGTCCGCATCAAACAGGTTGGTATATTGCACTGCGGCGTTCAGCCTGAGCCGCGGCGTCGTTGGTACTCCTCGGTTGTTCAACTCAATCTTGCCGTGCACCGGCGGTCGATCATTCGCTTTCAATTCAAGATTTAATTGCTCGGGATCATCAGTGGGTCTGAGAATTGGCACGACTTTCAAGTCTGGATTCGTGTTGAGAGCATCCAGCTGCTTCAACACGGTCGGCTCGTATAACAATGCACCGACCCCGATTGCGGGCAATTTATTACGAATGTACCCTTCCGAAAAGAACCGCGCATTGGTGACTTCGATAGACTTCAGCCTCCCTTCGTACACCCTGAGTGAAACGACACCGTATGTGACGGTTTGTTCGGGCACCGTGACTGCCACAGTGGGATAGCCCAGTTGCCGATAGGCCTGCTCGAGCGTGGCGCGAGCTTGCTCAATATCACTGAATCGACGTTTTGGGCCTCGAAAGGGGAACAGGATGGCCTCGACCCGATCTGGCGACAACAGCGTATTCCCCTCGACGAAGAAGTCCCAGATAGCAAATGGCGACTCCTCGACTTGGGGAGGAGCCGCTTGCTGAGTGGTGGGATTGGAACTTGAAGACGCTCCTGGTGACTTGCCATCACGATCCGACCGCGGCTGATCCGAGTCAGATACGCTGTTCTTACGACCGTTGGCACTCGGAGCCTGCGTCGAGCCAGATGCTTCCTCGTATGGGGCGCCGCCGGCACTATAGAGTGGGTCGATCCATGCTGCAAGAGCGAAGGCAGCAGTCATGAATGCCAGACACTCCTTCCGACCACGTCTCTTGTCGCCAACGCCCATTGGTGCCAAGACTTGTCGAGGTTGTTGCGAGTTTACCGGTCACGCTCCCTCCAAGCCTGGAGGAACCGATTATGCTTTTGACTCGTTTCGCTTCCTTTCGAGAACGCGTCCCATTCCAATCAAACCTGTGAGAAACAAAATCGCGGCTCCCGGTAGAGGCACAGCGGCCACTTGAGCCATTCCTTGGAGAGTAAAGCTTCCCGAGGTCAGATGCGGAATACCCGTGAACGCATGGGTCCAGGAAATATTAAATGCGTCCGTCGTCTGATTGAACGACCCGGCCGCAATACCGCCGATGTTCAGCGACCACCACGTGGGCCCGCTCATCCAACCCCACTTCGTACTGCTCAACCCTGTAAACAATGACGAAAGATCCACCGTTATCGTCGCCCCCGATGTCGTTCCTGACGGCGGCGGAAAATTAAACGTTGGTTGCCCCGAGCTCGTAAAGATGGAAAATGTGAGATGGGAAATTGTGATCGGGGGAAAAATGTTCGGGGGCGGCTGGTACTGCCCCATGAGCAATTGACCATTTTGCGTGAATGTGCCGGAGACGGTACCCAGCGAACCAAAGTTTAAACTGATCGACCCACCGGTGATGTCCAACTCTGTGACCGTCGCAGCCTCTCCAGCCGTATAGAGCAAGACCGTCAATGCCAATATCAGCACGCAACAGAGAAACAGTCGTTGTGTAAACATCGTCTATTCCTTTCACCGTGAGGCGCCACGAAGCGCCTCACGACTGCCGTCGCGGCACCGTTGCGCCGCGACGGCACGCAATCTCCTGCATTACCGGCAAGCCGTGTTAAACCCTGGGTTATACTGGGTCGGCCCCTTCACTGGCCCTTTTTGAATTGACATTTCGCTGACCACCGGATTTCCAGGTTGCCGGAGATCTTCTGCCCAGAAGAATCCAGCCGGCGTTAGCGACAGGTTTTGAGCAATGAGGTTGACGTATTGCGTCCAGAGCGCCTGGTTCGCATCAACCGGCGATGTCCGTTGAATACCGACCCAGTCAGACCAGAAGGAATAGCGCCCGCAGCGGAAATCCTTTTGCGACGTCGCACGTTCCGTCGCCGTGGGAGCCTGAATGTTCCCGGGCTTGACATAATTGCTGGGCAGGTCTCCATCAAGCGGCACCGGATATCCGCCGTTCATCTTTCCGACATTGCCGGCACCAAAGTCTGTCGAATTGGACGCCTCATCGGCACGGTTGTAGGAAATCGCGTTTGGATTCGCAGTGCTCGTCGGCGACGGGGTGGTTCTTCCCTGTACACAGGTGAGACCGTCCATAACCGTCGGTGCAAGGTAATTATGATCGCCCTCGAATGGTACAAAGGGCGTTCCGCCCGCCACTATCCCATAGGTTAGCTGAGCAGCATCCCGCATCACGATCGAGTCAAAGATGATACGGGTCCCAGCGGTGATGGGCCGGGAACAGGTCACCACCAGCTGATCCACCGACGCGTTGAAGACAGTTCCGATCGGGTCGAGATTGGGGAATCCGTCACCATCGGTATCCGTCGCAGGATAGACGCAATAGCCGAGTTGATTCCAACTCGACACTTGTCCACTGAAGATCGCTTCGACTTGCGAGCGGGTCAGCGTAATTTTTCCGTTCGCACTGTTGTCAGTCGGATTGCACTTCTGCACCCCATTGCCGACGATCATCACGAAGGGAGTGGCGGTAATCGGGAAGGATTGGACTCCCGTATCAAGAATGGGCGCAGCACAGGCACCCGTCTGGTCGCACATAGTCGCCGCAAAGTTCGTCCCCTTCGTATCGGAGGTCGCGAAATTAGCGTTAAAAGGGGGGCTGGCGAGTTGGGTACAGCTTTGAAAGCTGTTGTACTTCAATCCTGTTCCAGGATCGGTTTGCGGGTTCCCGGCAACAGCAGTGCATCCTGTACCGCCCGGGACGATCGAGGTGAACTGCGAGCCGGTAGAAGTCAACGGCTGCTTGATCGCGTTGTAGGCGAAGGCGGAAAAGCCTCCCGTGTAACGAAACGTGAAGTTGGGAACGCCATTCAACGTGCACACCCAGACAATCGAAGTGTTGGCCGGCATGACGACGCCTGGTTGGAGTGGGTCCGAGAGGTTCGCCGCGTTGGTATAGCGGTTCGGGGTCGGGGCACCGCTGCTGGGAGGGTCACAGAGGGCGAGTGGGACCGCGTAGGCGGCACCGGCCGGAACAGGCGGAGGGCCAACCACGGCGTTCGGATTGGTCACTCCCTGATAATTTTGTCCGTGCGTCGAGCCGACGATGTTCAAGTCGGCGAAGGCGACATTGACTGGCCCGCTTGCCACGGCCACGAAGACCAGGGCAATCAGACAGAAGGCTGTGCATCTTTTCTGGTACTTCCACGTCAACATATCCATCGGTATTCTCCTCGTCGTGATGATGGTTCGAATTTCTGTGCCCGAATCAGTTTTGCTGACACCCCTCTCCTAGTTGAGCTTCCGACGCGCGATGGTGACCAGACCAACAAGCCCGGTCCCAAAGAGCACAGCAGCCGCTGGCAGTGGGACCGCCGAAGGTGTGCAACCAGCGCCACCACAAATAAGCAGTTGTCCGTTGGCCATCAAGACCGCAGCCCCAGCGTCACTGAGGACATTGCCGGACACCACGCCCTGAAGGATCGTCAACGTCGTCCCTAACGTCCCCTGCATGCCAAACCCAGTGAATGAGCCCTTCAAACTGCCGTCCACTCCCATGGTCGAGGTGAAGGAAGCTGGATCGCTCGCCGCGAGCAAGAGCTCATTACCAAGAGGCGCTGAGACGCTGCTAATAAGACCCTGCCAGGACCTAATGGCCCCGTTGGTCTGGGACACGGAGTACGAGTTTCCTGATGCCAGCGTGTCTGCCGTGTTCAGTTGCGAGCCGGCATTGATGAAGGTACTGGACGCGGGGATACCGGACCCGAATGTGTTTCTCACGAGGGTAAATTCGACCGGGTTGGTTCCACCAACCGCTAACATAGGATTCAATGTGCTGAGATTGAGATCGACGAGCGTTTGGGTCGCCGGGGTAAGCAATGACGACGCGGGACCCAGGTCTCGATAGTATTCCGTGCCGTTGCCATAGACCGACAGGACCAAGTCACCGCTGTTAATCGTAAACGCTCGAGCTTCGGACCCGAACCCGCCGATTCCCATGGTTGCCGCGAACATGACAACCAGGATCTTGGCTTGGGCTCTCCAGAATCTCTGAGCCAAACTCTGTGCCATGGTGTTCCTCCTTTAATTCCATATATGAATGTGACACTTGCTATCTCAAGGCGAACGTTGAATGAGTGTTGTTCCCTGCTCCGACCTCCTTTCATGAAGCTCACACGCCGCCCGTCGTGTTTGCCGTTTGTGATTATCGCTGTTCCCACCCTTCGCTCATCATGTCCAAGTTCTCGCTCACCTCACCTATTCCGATTTTGTCTCAACTTTGATCCTGACTTTGTCCTTGACACGCAGCGACCCCGTCGCTGCCTGCTGCTTACTCTTCTTGCCCGATCGATCGGAGACGGTTTTTGCACTGCCCACTGGTTCAGAAGACTTGGCATCGTCGGCAGCCTTTGAACTGGTCATCGACGTGGTGGCCACGGCGGCCATCACTGAGGAACCGGGAGTGATGGCGCCGACACTGCCGCTAATGGACCCAAGGTTCAGTGTGCCTCCGCCTGTCCCGCCTGAGAGGCCGCCGAGATTCACCGTGAACGATCCCACAAAGCTACTGAGACTCCCGACGACGGATCCGCCCGCCGTGACGTTTGCCCTTCCTTCAATCGTTCCCCCGTTCAGGTCGAGATTGCGGCCCGCCTCGATCGTGATCAGTCTCCCACGGATGCCGGCCGGAGGAACCACGACATCACGCGCCGCAATCAAAGTGACGTCGCCGAGCTTCAAAGGTGCGATGAACTGGTTGAAGGTTTGGTTGTACTGCGCGATCCAGGCATCATGCGCAGCGGGAATCTGGGGCAGAAGTGTTGAGACGTCATGCCCCAGGAATTGCGCGAGCATCACCTGCTTTTCAAACGGTGAGAGGGGATTGAAGACTGGATAATTCAGCGGCGAGGGATCGTCAGGATGGAAGGTAAAGATCCCGCTGCCTGGAACCGTCGGCGTGAATAGTACATCTACCGGCTGCCCGAGTGCATTGACTTCCGGCTTTCCGGTCTTGGGGTCTATTGCCTGCACTCCTGTGTCAATGACGTACTGCACCATCTGATCTCTGCCTCCACTTCCCGCATTGATATCCCCTGCTGTCGAGGTGAGGGAGATGTTGCCGCCGCCGAAGGAGGCGATGCGCGAGAGTTGCACATCGATGTCACCCATCGATTTAATCTGGATGGCGCCGCCTCGCATCGTCAGAATCCCTGTCGCAGCATTGAAGCCACTGTTCTGGTTCGTTCCCACCAAGACCTGACCACCTACCGGCCGCTCGATCGAGACCGAGCGGGCGTCCACCAGCGAAACTTGTCCCCCTACGATCAGCACTAGGTTCCCGTTCACCAGGACCGGTTTCCCCTGGTAGATGACTGGCGCTACAGTATTCCCATTGAACGTTTGTGCCGGAAATTGGTCGAGCAGGAGACCGGTCGTGGTGATTACGGGCTCCGAGCCGGTGAGTACCAGGGGTTTCCCGGTGTTCGGATTCAGAACCGAGTTCCCACCGACGACCACGACATTTCCGCCAGAGACCGTCTGCGTGCTGGCCTGCGACACCACAGGTAGCCCGTTGAAGATGGTTGGGTTGCCAGACGCATCTACCGCTGCATCCTGGCCGATTCCGTGGATCCAGATGCTGGCACCGTTATCGGTTTCGATCCGGGACTGGCTCATCAGAAGATTGCCGCCGATGTTGATATCCAAGAGACCGCCTTTGTTGGAATCGAGCGTGGGGGTGATACTCGATCTCATAAGGATCCCCTGACTGTTCGCGAGATTCAGATCTCCCCCGGCTGAAATCTTGGCGGTGCCGGTACCCACGAAGGTGAAGCCAGACACGGTGAACTGTGAGGTGGGCGTCGTCAAGTCGATGTTCCGAGCAGCGGAGATGATGGCGCTGGGGATCGGATTCCCAGCAGCATCTGTAAGTGTATTCCCGGCGGCATCTGTTAGCACCGGCACGGGAATTGATGTGAATAACACGTTCGTCAGATCTCTCCCGGATGCGATGGTCACGGTCGGGAGGATATTGACTACCGGGCTGGCCAGATCGAATTTCAAGCCACTGATATCACCGGTGGTCGTAGTAAAGCTGATCGAACCAGGTTGCTGAGCGCTCCCAGTCGCGATCGTGGGACAGGTCTGACAGAGCGAGATCGTGCTCCCCAACCCTGTGCTACCAATCGTGCCCTGGATACTGTTCCCGGCTGAAAACGCCAGGTTCCCCACTGAGGAGGGCCAAAAATCGAGATTTTCTGTTTGAACGGTGATACTTCCGTTTGGTGCCGAGACTGTGAAGCTCGGGGGTAACACATGTGCCCAGCTTTGGCCCAAGTTGAAGTTGTCCTGAGGACTCAGGAAGATGTTGCCGTTTTGGGCGATAAACGTCGCAGAGCTCGCAGGATTGACGGTAAGCGCGCTGAATGCATTTTGCGCGAATCCTTCCCCAGCTCCCCAATCCTGGACGTTGTTGATATAAATGTTGCAAGGAGGCAGGGAACAATTCGTACCAGCGGTCACGTTGATATGCGCAGGAGGCCCAGGCACGCCTAGGAAGGTCGCAGATGTGCTACTGTTGTCGATAGTAAGCGACCCGTTCCCCAGCATGAAGGTGGCATACCCGTTGGGAGGCCCATTGGGATTGGGAGTACCAGGAACATAGATGGAGCCTAGATTGCCGCCCACGTTCACAGTGGCCGTTCCGTTCGCGATATAGAATCCAGGTCCCGTAGGCAGCCCTCCTTCGAGTCCACCTAAAAAGTCCCCACCGGTTGTGATGCTCAGATTGCCGGTACCTTGCAGGCGGATGCCAGCATAGGACCCGTTTGACGAAAGTGGAGTTGCGAAGGGAGCAATGAGATTCAGCCCTGCATTGATCGTGATGTCTCCACCGAAGGTCCGGATTGTAGTGAACTGGGTGCTGCCTCCATCCGGAGCAAGCTTGATATTGCCGGTTGCATTGAGGGTGATGGAGCCTCCGAGACTTGTCGACAATGTGGAATTGTTCAACACGATATCGACCGGGGTCTTTGTCGTGTTGTTCTGTGCGGTCGCGACGATATTCCACCCGTTGAGAGCGCCTTTGATCGCACCAGTAGGACCAGGGTTCTGTCCATTTTGAATTGACGTGTTGTTAAAGGTCAGATTGTTCCCGCTTATGAATTGCAAAGTGCCGATCTGAGTGGGCGAGGTAAGCGCTCCTACGTTAACGAGGTTATAATTCGCATTCACCACGAGGTCCGTTCCGTCAACGGATGAAAACGTGATGTTCGACACGCCGCTGCCGGTGAAACTTTGGAAATCGGCCGTGGTCACTGGCGTCGACGGATCGATGAGAACGCTTCCACCAGTGAAACCGGGCAGCGCACGACCAAGAAATTGTCCCGCCAGCGTGACTGAGGCCCCGCTCACCTCCACAGTTCCTCCGTTGCCTCCGTTCACTCCCCCGGAGACGTCAAGCACAGCGCCCTGTTGAAATGTTGTCTGACCGGTTGTGAGATCCGACTTCACAAGGATCGAGCCGCCGTCCGAAACCCCCTGCGAATTGCCCGCCGCTCTCGTCACACTTCCAGGCGTGAGAGTGATTCGCTCACTGGCCACAAGTTCGATTTTCCCGTTTTGTTGTCGCACGCTGTTTGCTTGCACGACGCCGCTTTGTGTCACTAACCGTCCAATCATACTGACCTGTCCGCCGTCAGCGACCAGGCTTTTGAGATTTAAGGCTTCGCCCGCAGGCGCCGTGACCTCTACGATAAACCCGCGCCCATCCGCTCGATCCGAGAGGTAGGCCGTGGTGCCGGCGGCCAACGCGATGGTGCCGCCCGGGCTTGTGATCACCCCGTTGTTCGTCACATTCGGCGCGAGCAGATAGACGCCGAACGGGCCGGAGGAGATCTGGCCTTCGTTCCGCACAGGGCCGTTGGTCGAAGTCCCTGAGAATTGATATTGGCCGTTCACAAAATTGGCGTTCGTCATATTCAGAGAGGACGCAATCAACCCGTTCACATTCACCTGTGAATTGGGACCGAAGAACACGCCGTTCGGATTAATGATGATGACCGATCCGTTCGCAACCAACGAACCGAGAAATTGACTGGGGTCGCTTCCCACAATGCGGTTGAGCGCAATCGCGCTGGTCGAAGGCTGGACAAACCTGAGGATCTCGCCGTGATTGTTCCCAAGGCTGTTCCAGTTGATCCCCAGCAGTTGTGTTGACTGGTTCACTGTCACATTCGATGTGCCGAGCCCGGAAACCGTTCCGCTTCCCAGCTGCACAACCGGATTGGTGGCAACGGTCGACTTGGCCTGTACGAGTGGAGGCAACTCCGAGCCCATTGACATAAGAACACCGGTGCACGCGAGAACGATGCTCCAACTCCTTGCACGAGCTGATGCGGACATACTATGAACGCTGTCATTCTTGACGGAGGCCGGTTGCTTTTGTCTTCGAGACGTCATGGTCCCCTGCCTTACGCAGCAATGCCCCTGGTAGATCTCGCCAGAGCCGCTTTGTGACGTATATGGCTATAGGAGTCATAACGTCAAGTATCCTGAATCATATTTGATAGCGCTGTAACACGACCGCAATCTTCAGCCGGTGTTCCTGTTGACCTCTCCATCGTTCATGTCGTCTATCGATTACACAATCCATCATAATTGACTTAGGATATTGTGTGTATATGCATACTTGACATTTCTGTCAGCTATTGTGTATCCGTATCTTCCCGCTCGCGAACCCGTTGAACCGCGCGAAGACTAGAGTTGAGGCTGGCCGATGTCGTTACCAATTCATAGCAGCCCATTCCTCTCCGTATTTCTGTTTTCAATCCTTGGAGCTCTCCTCACCGATTGTGCTCGCCTGCCGGAAACAACGAGAGTGCTGCACGACGACGATCGCGTCATGGTGACACTGGAAACAGATTTCCATGCCCCTTCAGGCAGTCGCACAAGTCCAACAGACATTTCAGCTGAACAATTGACAAAGCTATTGCGCGGCTTTTCCGTTCGCCCGATCTCTCGCCTTCCGATTCCGGTCCTGGCCGATGAACGGCCGCCTCGGAAGCTGCTACGCGAAAGAGAACTCGAGGTGCTAGCCCCTGTTCTTCATGAAGCTCTGTTAAAAGTCGGCTTCCATGAGCGGGTTCGATTCGAGGTCGTGTCACCAGGACGCAATCCACGGTACTGGCGAGACGTGACCGGAGGGTGGATCAGGATTCGGGACCGATATTTTCACCTGCACGTGGACTACTACCACGTAGAACAGCCGATTCGTAAGATTGACGCGTACGATCCCTATTACCCCAGTCCGTGGACCCCCGAACAGAATTATGCCGTGTACTACGAGCCTCAGGGGCTCTATGTGACCGATCCCATGCTCGATCAATCTGCCGTGGATTTAGAGAGGTTTTTCGAAAGGGCGTCGCCATAAAGACGGAAGGATTTCCGTGTCGTTGCCCGCGTATCGGACCCAGTGAAAAGGTCCCAATGAACGCGAAGCCGTCACGCGTCTTGCCATGTGGTGTACCAGAACCTTGGGCGTCCTGTATGACGTATGGACGACGTCAACAGGTGGATGGAAAGGAACATTGCTGATGGTCCTCGTGTGCGCGAGCCTGGGACATGGGCTGTGCGATAGATCTGAGGCCGCGAACGGAGATTCGCCTCGCTCAATGCAGCAAGACGGACCGCTACCGGCAATCGATGAGATAGACCCGATCACCAAATTTCTTCTGGATGATGCCTATGCGCAGGGACGCATAACTCAGCAGCGGTACGCGGCTCTCGTGCGGGAGTATGAGGAGCAGGCCTATATCCGCCAACCATCTTACAAATTCTGGTATGAGCGGGGGTTCAACCTAAGCACGAATGATAATGCATTCCTCCTACGCATTCGCGGGAGACTCGATACGCAGTTCGTCCAGCAGTATCGCAATTCAGCCTGGCGAAACCCCGGCGACGCGAAGGACTTTCCGGACATTGACGGTGTGTTTGGCGACTACCGCATCAACCGGTTTGACGGCGAATCTTCGACGGCGAACCTGCGACGAGCCCGCCTCTATTTTATGGGACATGTGTTTAGTCCGGACATGAAGTACTACGTCCAGCTGTCAATGGATTCTGCAAGTGGCAGTTCGCAGACCCAAAGCAATGTTCAACTGCTCGACTACTTTGCACTGAACACCATGGTGCCCTGGCTGAACGTCCAGGTCGGCCAATACAAGGTCTACTTCAACCGGTCCCAGATTAATTCCACCGCGTCGATGCAGTTTGCAGAGCGCGCGCTGGCGATGGATGCCTTTCCGGCGAGCGGATTGGATAGGCGTGATATAGGTCTTACCATCATGAACGACGAGGAACGGTATCCCCTGAATTACTATTTTGGAGTCTTCGGAGGCTCGGGCCCCAACTTTACCACCCTTGGGAACACTGAAAGCGAGCAGGTTCAGCAGAATTGCCCCGGCGGCCAAACACCAACCAATGTTCCTCTTCCCACCACCACAAACTGCCTATTGGCTGGTCCTCCTTTGAATCAGACCAATCCACTTCAGCGCAACCTGAACGCGGATACCCGCACAAACCTCAATCGCCTCATGTTCTCCGCTCGATTGAACTGGAACGTCATGGGTCGCCCCGGCTACGGCGAAGGAGACATTGCCTACTCGGAACGGCCTCAGTTGGCTATCGGCGGTGGATACGCCTACAATCCTAAGGTCAATACCAGCACGAACAACGCGTTCATCGGCGAGGACCTGGCGAATTTGACCATTCGTCGTCTGATCGCCGCGAGCGGCAACGGACGAGAATTGGGCTGGGGGACCGTCGATTTTTCTACTTGGACGGTTGATGGCGTATTCAAGTACCGGGGCTTCTCTCTGCAAGGTGAGTTTGATTTCAAGAATGTGAACCGCCGCCAGAAGGGTCCACCCTGCGTTCAGTTCCTCCAGGAGATTGTCGATACCGGACCCATTACCTGCACGGCGTTCGCCCCTCAACAACTGGGCAATGCTTTCGGCTGGTCGGTCCAAAGCGGGTACTACATCATTCCGCGCTATGTCGAAGTGGCTGCCCGTTATGCCTATTGGGACCCGGACACCAATGCTCCAGGTGATCTGATCAAAGAAGTCAATGTCTCGCTCAACTGGTTCCTCAATGGAACGTACGACCATTCGATCCTCATCACCTATAGCAACATCTCCATGGGGACAGGCGGGTATGCCATCGGGCGGAGCAATCCAATGCCACTCGCGCAGACCGTTGGTTCTTCAACCCCATCAATATTCTATCCCAACGGACCTGTTCCCGTTGACGCCGTCGGCGGCACGTTGATTCAAAACGCGATCACAGTTCAGTACCAACTGTTTTTTTGAGCAAGGGGTACGTGAAAGAAATGGCAGAACCTCGCTTGAACAATCTCGAAGTAAGGAGGTCACTATGTCCGAACTAGACGAAGAGCTTTCTAGGCAAAAGGATGGCCATACGGTCCGCTGGTTCGGTTCTGCCGATCTGTCGGGACCACCTTCATGCAACGTGCTGACCGGGGTTGTGACGTCTCGAATGAAAGGATTGACTCGGACCACGCTGCGGATTCGTGTGGGTGAACGAACAGACCTTCGCGTTCGGTGGTCGGCAGCTTCAGAGTCAGAGGATGCCGTCGATATCGGGCACCCAGTTGGTCTCACGATTCCCGAGCCGGCGGT